>NZ_JAYESN010000211.1:0-5477 GCF_034860625.1 Lamprobacter sp. | reverse complement strand
GGCGCTTGGAGCGCTTGCTCGATCAGCTTGCCGCGACGGCCTGAGGGGCCAAAAAGTGCCAAAGTCGAGTGTAAGAGTTTTTATACAGCCTCTGAACACCATGTCCGACTGTTTCGCAACGGGCGCAATCAAACCCTTCGCATCCCCCGAGATCTCGAGATGGATGCGGAAGAAGCGACCTTGAGCAAGGAGGGAGAGCGCTTGATCATCGAGCCAATCAAACGCAGAACAGACCTTGCCACGCTGCTGGCAGTCTGGGAAGCGTTGGACGAGCCGGTACTAGAGGTCGATGACGGCCTCTTGCCTCTGGACGACGTTCGGCTCTGAACATGGATGGTCTACACTACCTGTAGCTGTAGCGACCCGAAGCACGCAACAGAGCCTCATTCCAATCTTTGGTATCGCTCGGCAGGGCTCGATGGACAGCCAAATCGTCCCTTGAGGTATCGGTAACCAAACGCTCGATCAGGGAAGCAAATTTCACGCCATCCCGATCGTTATCCGTCGCAATCCGAACTGTGGCGCCCATCATCAAGCGCTTGATCGCTGCCTGTAGCAGCAGAGGTTGGTGAGCATTGAGAGCGCCTCCGAAGCTCGCATAACGCACATGCTCGTCAGGATGCAGAGCCGCATAGCTCAGTGCATCGATCCCGCTCTCGGCGATCACCAAGGCGGTATCAGTACGCTGTACCGCAGACACCCATAGCCCCTTCTCGCCTCCTGCGGCGAAACCGGTAAAGTCGCGGTTCTTGATCTCAAAACCGCAGGGACCATCCCGATCGATATGGGGAAAGATCACGTTCGCACGTGCATCCCTGAGAACTTTGCCAGCAAAGCGAGGATGCACGAGCAGTGCGTGGGGAATCCCCCGCTCCTCTTCCAGATAAGCATGCTCGACGAGTGGCCTCATGCCGGCAAGCGCCTGCAGCACGCCAACACGATCCCGAGACACAGGAATCATCTCGGCGACGTAGAGATCAATCTCGATCGGCGGAATGGGTCCATCAATCCAGGTGCGCAGCTCGCGTCGAACATCCCCGAGGCTACAGCGCCGCCGATGCTGGATAAAATCGATGATCGATCCGTGGTCCCTGTCATCACGCACCGAGAAGTAGACTCAATGCTGGTCCTCGTCCCTGGCAATGATCACCTTGTCATCATCAGCATCACGCATGACAACCGAGCATCGGGAGCTTGCTCGCTGATCGATCCGGTACCCCTGGCTCGCGGCATATTTGGTCAGATTGATCTCGATCTTGAAGCGATCAATCTCGTCTCTGTAACGCGGCCCGTAGTCTCTCGCCGATTTTTTCGCATGCGAAAAAGACATCCTTCTGCTTTGCTACCCTCTGCCCTGCCCTGCCCCGTCGGTCTGATCAAGAACGGCGGCAACCGCCGCCTGCTCTTCTGAGTCAGTGACCTCAGCATTAGCGTCGAGCCAAAACGCAGCGGCCTGGACGGCCCAAAGCGGTGCCTTTGCAGCGGTGGCCCACTGCTCAAGCGCTGAACCTGGCGGTGGCCGGCGCGGGTCAGAGAGTCCGTTCTGGATCGCAAAGGCGGTCAGCAGCGCAGCGGATTCCGCCGGAGAACGTTGGCTGTGGAAGCGGAATGCAGAGATCACCCGCCGGCGCGTATCGTTCGGGATCGGGGTCATTGGGATCGGCGTGGTGCAAAGGCCACGACCTTATCGGAGCGGTCCTGGTCAAGCAGACGGCGGGCCAACTCGAGTGAAGCTGGCGAGGTTGCCAGGATGTGCTGCCGTAGACCTGGAAGGGCCTCTGTGAATCCTGCGTGCAGATCCTCAATCGGCTCGGCACGGGCACTCCATGTTCGGGAGATCGATGCTCTCAAGTGCTGATGCGCAGCCACAAGATCAGCAAAAAGCCGATCCAACAACGCATCAGCAGAGGATGAGCTGTCGCGCAGATCGTTATCCCATGCCTGTATGCTGCGTTCGCTCAGGATCTCCGGTCCGGGAGCACAAGCCTCGCCGCCAAACAGCGCTAGAGCAAGCAGATCGATGACAGACGCCTCCAAGCGCGTTGGATCAGGCGCGAGACTTGGTCCAAGAAGACCCATCGCTTGCTGGAAGCGTTCTTCCATCGCTTCATCAGCTGCCTTCTCTTGAAGACGCGCCTGATCCCTCGCCAGCTCAACGGCATCAGCCAATAGGCTGACAATGCCAAGCGCCTGCTGTAGCACATCGCGCTGCTGATGGGAGAGATAGCCACTCTTGGCGATCCCTGCCAGGGCATTCGCGACCTCGCGATCATGCAGCGGTATCTTCGGGAAGATTTCTGACGCGTTGTCTGACGGCTGCCGCGAGATCAACTCCGCAAGCTGAAGCTCGGTGAGTTCATCGTCCCTGCGGAGCTGAACAGTACCCTGGCAACTGCAATCTAACTCGGCCCTACGGTCACACACCCAAGCACGGCCATAAGCTGAACTGTCCAGGTGCATTGGGCCATGGCATTCAGGACACCTCGGGATACCGGTCATGCGTATCGGTCTCCCCTGCCCTGACAACCCAAATCATCGCTCCTGAACATCCAAGCGCAGTACCACCGCCAAGCGCTCCGCTCAGCGGGTTGAACGTCAATTGTGGTGCTTTGGAACATCATGGGATCGGTCTCCATGCAGCAGCCCGGCTGGGCTGCCGGGCCGCGCGCTCAGATGAGCGTCTTGCGGATACCATCAAGCTCCAGGAGGTCTGCAAAGCGGATGCGCAGCTCTCCATGCCTACCCAACTCCGGCGCCTCAATGGTCACAGGCAGACCAAGTCGGGCCTCTAGGGCCAGCGCGATCTCAGCAAAGGGATCGCCCTCGCCATCTGTCGCAGCATGACCTGTGCCGCTGACTTCAGATGACGGAGCTTGAGTTGTCGAGCCATCATCCTGCTCCTCGGCATTCGCATGCGAAACCTGCTCATCAGGCGCCGCGACATCTGTAGGCTCTGGCAACGAGGACGTTTCAGGAGACTCAGGTTCAGCCTCACGAGCCTTGGCTCGTGCTAAGGCCTCACGCACCGTGGTACGACCAAGCTGCTCCTGTTTGAGCATGCCCTTGAACGCATGCGGATCAATCTTTTGCAGATCGACCAGCATCGCCAACGTCTCGGCGTCTCCCGTGCGCCCCTTAGCCACGAAAGGCTCGAGGCTCTTCTGATGGGTGGCGATCTTCTTGCGCAACGAGACCCAAGCCGCGGTCTTGCCGAGCATCTCGGCAACCTCTTTCGGTTTACGACCCAGGTTCAGCAATCGCGCAACCGCCAGCGCCTCCTCCATGACCGACAGCTCTTCACGGTCGATGTTCTCGATCAGCTGAACCGCTAAGCGCTGCGCATCGTTCAGCTCACGAACCACCACCGGAACCTGTTGCAAGCCAGCCATGCCAGCGGCACGCCAACGGCGCTCACCGGCGATCAGCATGTAGCGGCCAGCCACATCAGGATGCAACGAGACAATCAGCGGCTCGATCACGCCCTGTGCCTTAAGGGAGGCGGCTAGCGTCTCCAGACGCTGCTCATCGAAGCTCGTGCGAGGCTGGTTCGGATCGGGATCGATCAGCGCAAGCTCGATCTCTTGAGCACCGGCATCCACTGGAGTGTCCATCAGTTCTGCAAGACTCGAGATTCCTTTTAGGCTCATGGCAGCTTCTCCAGGATAGCGGTGCACACTCCGCGCATTTCTTGGGCGGCGCGCTGCGCGCTCTCACCCCGACTGTGCTGCCAAACCGGCCGACCATTGTCGATCGCATCCGAAATCGCCACCCGATGCCCAAGCGTGACCGGCAACAGCTTGTCACCGAGCGCCTGGCGCAACTCCGCGAGCATGCGGGTATGCGTCGCAGAACGGCTATTCACCATGTTGGCAAGGAGACCGATGTTTTTAAGACGCGGATTGAAGCGTCGGATCACGGTCTGGATGGTCTTCTGCAAGTCCGTGATGCCCTGGATCGAGTAGCCATTGAGGGCAACCGGACTCACCACGGCATCGGCGGCGATCAGTGCCGACAGCAGGCGTCGACCAAGCGTCGGCGGCGTATCGATGATGACGAGTGTTTCGGGCGCCAAGGGTAGGGCTCTGAGATGAGCCGCTGGGCGCTCAATGCTGTCGAGCTCTAGGCCCTCAACATCGTTGATCGCCATGTCCGCCGGGATCAGTGAAAGTTGTTCAGAGATCGCCTGTGGCGAGCCCGTCAGGCAACCGGGCTCCTCGGTAAACAGCGAGGAAGCGAGTAGGCCAGTAAACTCATCAACAAAGGTTCGGCTGCTGTTGGCCTGCCCATCCAGATCCACCAGCAACACAGGACGCGCCTGCTCAAGGGCCAGCCAGGCCAGATGAACTGCAAGCGTGGATTTACCAACGCCCCCTTTTTGATTCGCGATCGCGACGATCTGCATGATTTACCTCTCTAGGTCGTGCCGCAAGGGCAGGAAGGTCTGTGAATGATACAGCCCGATGTACATCGGGACAAATTTTCGCATGCGAAAAAAACTGAGTTTCAAGCGCTCGATCCTTCGGCCTTCGCAAGGCGTTGCTCCAGGTCCCTAATGCGATAACCCAGCTCTTCGAGCAAGACATCAACGGGAGCAGTCTTGCCGGATGCGCTAAGCCCTCGTCGAGAAAGAAGACGGATCGCCTCATTGGCTGAGAGACCTTGCTCGTCCGCAAACTGCTCGATCTCGGCCTTCAGCTCAGGTGGCAACAGGAGCTGCATACGGGCCATCGGGGCCTTTTCTGCCATGAACACCTCCGTGAACGCTAGGGATAGGTTAAGTGTAAAGCATACAGCATGGCCAACACATTCGTTCTCCGACCTCGGCCTTGAAAGCATGTGCCGCTGCAGAAGCTATTGCCACAGCGAAGGATGCATCGCGAGCTTTTCGCATGCGAAAAAGTGAAGTCAGGGCGGCGGCGCGGGTTGCCGCCCTGACAGAGGCTCAGATCAAGCCACGCTCCGCTATCGAGACTGCCTCTTCAGTCGAAACCACCAGATGATCCAAGACCCGGACATCGACCATGTCGAGAACCTCCTGTAGTCGCTTGGTGATCCGCAGGTCTGACTGACTTGGCTCAGCAACACCTGAAGGGTGGTTGTGGAAGAACACCACTGCTGCAGCGCCCAACTCTAAGGCCCGAGCGACGACAACCCTCGGATGGACTGAAGCGCCGTCGATCGTGCCGTAGAACAGCTCCTCCTTGGCGATGATGCGATGCCGGTTATCGAGGAACAGCACACCGAACAGCTCATGGTGACGCTCACCGAGTTCCAAGCGGAGATAAGACCGGGTTGCCTCCGGACTTGTCAGCGCGCTGCCGCGGCGGTGCTTACGGGCCAGGATCGTCAATGCCAGATCGATCACTGATTCTTTCTCATCCGGCGACAGATCAGCAGGGCGAAGCTCTGCGAAGCGATTGATCGATTGGTTAGCGGGGAAAGAAGCGACCGGCTGATTCATGGCAAAGGCTCCATGG
>NZ_JAYESN010000210.1:0-5478 GCF_034860625.1 Lamprobacter sp. | reverse complement strand
CGACCCACCCGGAGCGGATCACGGACTTCGACGCCTTGTTCAATGACGATGCGATTGACGGCCAGGACGAGTCCCTGGAGATCGAGTCGACCAAAGCGTCCCCGGCGCCGACCCCATCGACGCCACCCGAGCCGATCAGCGCTCAGGACTTCTGGTTCTGAGCCTTCACCCAGGCCGTCACCGGCTCCAACCGGACTCTTGACGGCCTCATCCATCACCCCCGCGGGGCCGTCGGCCCCATGGGGGCGGCGGTCCCCGATTGATTGTTTCGGAGACACCTGATGATCACACCCTCAACCACCCTACACCGGGCCATGCCGATCGTCGCCGCAGCGCTGGGACGCCAGTTCGGCGTCGCTGTCCGCGTCGGCGGCAGCGAGGCCCTGACCGATGGTCAGACCATCGTGGTGCCAGCCCTGCCCAGCGATTCGGCCCTGTTGCCGGTCGCCTGGGGCTATCTGGCGCATGAGGCCGCGCATCTGCGCTATACGGACTTTGACGTCTACCGACGTGCGGCTCGAGACGGCGATGCTCTGAGTGGGCAGATCCTGAACATCCTCGAGGATGTGCGCATCGAGCGCGCGCTCGCCGGCCCTTATCCCGGCACCCGCGAGACCCTGCAGGCGGTCTGTGCGCATCTGCTTGACGCGGGTGCGATGACGGCGCCGTCCTTGGATGCCCACCCGGCTAAGATCCTGAGCAGCTATCTGCTGCTCTCGCTGCGCCATCGCGTGCTGGGTTATGCGCTGCTGGATTCGGAAGCGCAGCGTGCTGAGGAGCGCCTGCGGGCGGTCTTTCCAGCCCGCACTGTGCATCGACTGCAGGGGCTGCTGAGCGAGGTGTCGCAGTTGCAGAGCACCGAGGCGGTGGCTGAGCTGACAAGACGTGTGCGGGATCTGCTGGAGGCAGAGCAAGGGTCAGCGCAGGAGGGACAACAGTCCCCTCAACCACCTGAAGCGGCACAGCCGGAGCAGACTTCGCCGGAAGCTGAGCAGGATGACTCGCAGCAAGGCGATCGCGCAGCGGGAGATTGCGCTCAGCCCACTTCAGGAGCTGGAACTGATGACGCTGACGATAGCGCAACCGACGTGCTTGGCACCAACGATCAGGGCCAACGACCCGAGCCCGCAAAGGACGATGAGGCTGACCAAACCGGTACGAGCACGGATACTGAAGACAGTGCGTCTACGAACTCGAACTCGAACTCGAACTCGAACTCGAACTCGAACTCGGACGCTAGCGCCAATCAGGCCTCAGCTGCAAAGCAATCGAAGCCCAACGATGCCAGCGTGACGCGCGAAGCGACGGCTGCGCAACAGCGCGCACTGACCCAAGCACTGCAGGCCACCGATGCGGACCTGCCTGGCGATCCGTTCGAGACCCTCCGGGGTCTGCTCGCGGCGGCGGGCAGCGGCCAGAGTCGCTGTATTCTGCCCCGCGGTGAACGCTACTTGGGCGATGCCCAGGCCGGGCTTGAGCGCCTGGCACAGGTCCAGCAGACCTCGCGGGCGCTGATGGCCCGGCTCGATGGGCTGATACAGGCCTCGCGCCTGGATCGCTCGCACGCGCATCGCCATGGTCCAAGGTTGCTGTCGAAACGGCTCTATCGATCGGCGATCGGCGATCCGCGGATCTTCGCCCGCAAACGCGAGCGGATCGCGGTGGAGACGGCACTGCATCTGCTGATCGACCTGTCCGGATCGATGGCGGCCAGTGTGCGCTGCGATGCCGATGGCTCTGTGAAACGACGCCTCGACATCGCGCTGGAGTCGGCGCTGGCCCTCGCGCTGGCCCTCGATCAGCTCAATGGGGTGTCGGTCGCCGTCTCGGCCTTTCCCGGCCAGGATGGCGAGGCGCAGACAGCGACTGTCATGGTTCGCCATGGCGAGCGTCCCCGCACGCGTGCCGGCGCCTTTGTGCAGGAGGCGCGCGGGACCACACCGATGGCCGGTGCGCTCTGGTTTGCCGCCGCCGATCTGCTGGCCCGACCGGAGTCGCGGCGCATCGTCTTGGTGCTGAGCGATGGCAAGCCGGATGCCTATGATGACACGCGGGATATCCTGCGCCTGTGCCAGGCCAGTGGACTGGAAACGGTCGGCATTGGCATCGGCGTCGATGTCTCGGCGCTGTTTCCGATCGCGCTTCGTGTGCAGGCGGTGACGGAGCTCAAGCAGGCCCTGTTCGGGGTCGCTGAGCAGCTGTTGGTCGCCGCCTGAGCCTCTTGACTTAACTTGACCCGATCGGCGATCCCGTGGAGCGGTTCCGCGGGGTCGCCGGTTGTTGAGATGGCCTGGATGCCAATGGGGTACTGCCATGAGCATCTTGTTGAGCAACCTGACCAAACACAGGTGTGAGCGCATCCACGCGCTCACGAAGCCTGCTTGAGACCTGTCAGCAATCCGTCTATCTTTCTGACACGGAGGTCTAGCTATGTCGACACTGACCGAACGCATCCTGAACGATGCCCAGGGACTCCCCGAGGGCGCTCCACTCACTGCCAAGACCCTGCTTCACCTGGGAAGCCGCGCGGCCATCGACCAGGCGCTATCGCGGCTCGTTCGTCGTGGTCGTCTGCTGCGTGCTGGTCGCGGGCTGTATGTGCGGCCGGTCGAGGCGCGTTACGGCCAGCGTGCACCCTCGGCCGACAAGGTTGTCGAGGCGATCGCCAGAGCGCGCGGTGAATCCATCGCGTCCAGCGGCGCCGCAGCGGCAAACGCGCTGGGGTTGTCCGTGCAGGTGCCGATGCGTGCGATCTACCTGACCAGCGGACCCAGCCGACAGCTTCGACTGGGTGCGCAGGTGGTTGAACTCAAACATGCGCCGCACTGGCAGTTCGTGCTCGCCAACCAGCCGGCTGGCGAGGCGATTCGGGCGCTCGGATGGGCCGGACCGGAACGCGCTGATGAGGCGTTGCAGGTCATTAAACGCCGATTGTCGGCGCCAGAACTGAAGGCGCTGGTCGCAGCGCGGGCGCAACTGCCGTCCTGGATGGCCGAGCGCATTAGCGAGTTGGCCACTGATGGCTGAGGCGTTCCTCAGGCTCCCGCCCGGTGATCGTCGCGAGGCCTTGGAGGTGGCGGCCTCGGTGTGCGGACGTCCTCCTCATCTGCTCGAAAAGGATGTCTGGGTGGTCTGGGCGCTTGAAACATTGTTCCGATCGCCGCTTGGCGAGCAGCTGGTGTTCAAAGGCGGGACATCGCTCTCCAAAGCGTATCAGGCCATCCGTCGGTTCTCAGAAGACATCGACCTGACCTACGACATCCGCGCGATCGCACCGGATCTGGTGACGGACAGCGCTGACGCCCTCCCCGCCACCCGCAGCCAAGAAAAAAAATGGTCTCGGGAGATCCGCTCGCGCTTGCCGACCTGGGTGACCGAGGCGGTGATGCCGGTCATCGCGTCCAGATTGCACGCGGAAGGTCTTGATGCGACCGCACGAGCGGACGACGACACCCTGTGCATCGACTATCAGCCGCTCGCTGCGGGCACAGGCTATATCCGCCCCGCCGTGATGCTGGAGTTTGGAGCCCGCTCCACCGGCGAGCCCTGGGAGTCCCGGTCCATTATCTGTGATGCGTCGGTGCATCTGCCTGAGGTTGAGTTTCCGACGGCGAATCCGCGGGTCATGCGCATCGAGCGCACGTTTTGGGAAAAGGCCACGGCCATTCATGTCTATTGCTTGCAGGGACGATTCCGCAGTGCCGAGCGCTTCTCCCGTCACTGGCACGATATCGCCCGGCTCGGCGAGACCGGGCATGCGTCCAGGGCACTGGCCGATACCGCGATCGCGGATGCTGTCGCGCGCCATAAGCGTCTCTTCTTTGCCGAGAAGGACGCCAAGGGACAACCAATCGACTATGCCGCGGCCGTGACCGGTGCATTGTGTCTGGTGCCTCATGGTGCTGCACGCGACCGACTTGCCGAGGATTATCAACGCATGGTCGAGGACGGTTTGCTGCTCGATGAGGCGGAACCGTTCGATGTTCTACTCACGCGCTGTGGCGAGATCGAAGCGCAAGCTCGCGCGAGAAAAGCCGTTCGTTGAGAATGGCCATGCAGGGCCGATCATGAAGCAGATTCGCACTGACCGAGCCGCGCTGTCGCCCTGCTCTTCGTGGGTCGACTTCACCCCCATCGAGCCCCATAACGAAACCTCCGCCCAGCGCTGATCTTTCGGCCTGTCGCTGACGGCAACCGTTGCGGCAAGCTTGTAGCGACGGCTGCACAGCCCACCCGCATCCAGCCACCTTTTCCAGTACACACGAGCACCACGCCCGCGTGCACTGGACAGGGGGCCGTTTCCTCCGGTGATCGGCGTTGTGCTGATCACCCTCTCTGGCGACCGAAGACGCTCTGAGTCGCCACCCCGTTTTGGGGTGTTCAATCGCGTCCCTGCAACCTCGCTGCCGATCGGCAGCACAATCCACCCCTGGGGAGAGAGCCTCCCCAGTGGAGCTGTCTCCCCGCGTTTGCTGAGGAGACCTCCCATGCGTCTGAATCGTGACCTCTGGAATACGCTCGATACGTTTCTCGACACTGCCAGCGACGCCGAACTGGCCCGGGCGAAGACGACAGTCTACAACCTGCTCGCCAGTACCAACGATCGCGAGACCCGCCGCCTGGTGAAGTCGGTCTACCGACTGATCATCGATGAAGCGCGCACCCGCGCGCTGCTCGCCGAACGCGCTCAACACACCCACCTTCGGCCAGCCTTGGCCTGAGTCACTCCCCCGGTCGTGGTCGTACTCCGCTCTGGATGCACGACCCGGCTCGGGGCGGCCGTCTTCACCATGAGATTCTGCTGACTGGAGTGCTCTGAGATGTCGCGTTCATCGTTTGTTGTTGCAGCGCCTCAGCGCAGACGCCTTGAGGCGACCGAGGTGCGTGCTGCTGTGCGTCGCACGGGCTGGCTGTTCGTGCTCTCGGCGCTGACGGGTGATCGCCTTGGACCAGCGCTGCAGCGTCCTGGACGGCATGGTCCCTGCCCGGTGCATCGCGGTCGCCATGGCGATGGTTTTCGTCTGTTTGCCGATGTCGACGCCACCGGAGGTGGCATCTGTGCGACCTGCGGCGCCTTTCCGGATGGGCTGGCGTTGCTGCAGTGGCTGTTCGGCTGGTCGTTCCCAGAGGTCTTGTGGCAGATCGCGGCCGTGCTCGGATGCGCGCCGGATGCTGGACTGACCAACGCGGTCAGGACGATTCCAAGTCATCGGCCTGCCCGGACAGGTCCGACAAATGCCGATCTGCAGCGTGCCCGATCCCAACTCCATCGCGTCTGGTCCGAGGCGCTTGCGCCGGACCATTCTGAAGCAGAGCCACTGCGGCGCTACCTGGCATGGCGCGGTTTGGAGCCCGTCGCACTGGATGCGCGGGTCGTTCGGTTGCATCCGTCATTGGCCTATTGGCATTGAGATGCCGAGGGCCGTCGACACTGTCTTGGGCACTTTCCGACCCTGCTCGCGCGGGTCTGTGCCGCTT
>NZ_JAYESN010000209.1:0-5488 GCF_034860625.1 Lamprobacter sp. | reverse complement strand
ACGCGTTACACCACTCGGAGGCCTCGGCTTCGCGTTCCGAATCAGCCGCCATCGCCTGATAGCCCTCATCCAAGCTCGTATCGAGCACATGCGGGCGCACCAGATCCTCGATGAACTGACTGATGCGCCGTTTACCAATGCGCCGATGCAGCCCCTCGTAGACCGGTTCATCGAGCGTAATCGTCATGCGCTTGTGCATGAGCACCCCCTAAATACGTTGTGCGTAGTCCGCATTCTAGAGGCTGGACTGAGCGCGGGCAAGGCGGCGTGGTTGTAGACCCGGTTCTGAGCCACCGGCCGGGATTAGGGCAGGGCGCCGGGATGGGATTGGAAGCGGCATCAGCGCCCGGCCCCAAGCTCGGCGAGCCACTGAGCGGCGGGCTCGACCGCCACGGGTCCGCGTTGCTCGCGATGGCGCAGATGGCGGACCAGCAAGGTGGCGCGGGCCTGCGGAAATCGCGCTGCCGTGGCCGCTAGGTACCGGGGAACAGCAGCATCCGACCACTTGCACTCGACCAGTTGCATCGGTTGATCGGCCTCGCAGACGACAAAATCGATTTCCCGGCCTTCCTTGTCACGAATGTAACTGAGCGTCGCCTCCTGGCCCTCGGCATCGCGCCGCCGTTGCACCTCGGCCTGCAACATCGTGGCGCAAGCATTCTCAAAGCGGATGCCGTCATCCCCCTTGATCAGGCCCGTGTCATAGAAATACACCTTCGGCGCTTTCAGTAAGGCACGCGCGATGTTGCGGTGGAAAGGACGCACGCTGAAGACGATATGCAGCGTCTCGAGGATGCCCAGATAGCGACTGAGGGTCGTGGGTGAGAGCTGCAGATCGCGGGCCATGGAGGCCAATGACACGGGTGATCCGACGCGTTCGCGCAGCATCTGCACGAAC
Organism: Lamprobacter sp.; assembly: GCF_034860625.1. Classification (NCBI taxonomy): domain Bacteria; kingdom Pseudomonadati; phylum Pseudomonadota; class Gammaproteobacteria; order Chromatiales; family Chromatiaceae; genus Lamprobacter; species Lamprobacter sp. Next base: position 4,590 of record NZ_JAYESN010000209.1, on the reverse strand, counting down.
AGTCGCATCGCCTGTACCTCGCTGATCCGGGAAAACTCTAGGATGTCGTCACGGATCAGCCCATCCAGATACAACGGCCGCCAGCGCCGTGCATCGGTCTCGGTGTCGGCCAAGAGCGGTTCCGGGAACCCGCCTCGGATCAGCAGCCGGCTCAACGCCTCTTCAGGCGTGATGTCCGTCGCCGCGACGAGCTCATGCACCGTCACCGGCAGCAGGTGCCAGGAAAAGTAGCGACCGGCCAGCGATTCCCCGGCTTGGCGAAAGGCATCGAGCCGCGCGCTGCCGGTGACCAGAATCGCTTGTCCTTCCGCTCGCCCGTCATACACGCCTTTGAGCCAGGGGCGCCAGTCCTTCATCGTGTGCAGCTCATCGAACACCAGCAGGGAGGCTGTGGGAACCCAGCTTTGGGCCAGCATCACGCGACGGTCGGCGAGGACGTCCCAGTTAAACAGCTGGGCATCGGGAGACTGCGCAGCAATCATCTGGGCCAGCGTGGTCTTTCCTGCCTGCCGGGGACCGGTGAGGAACACCATCTTGCGCGAGAGATCGCGCTGCACCATCGGTTTGATCAGTCGCTCCATACTGACGATTTTCCTGCTTTCTGGAAAAAAGTCGAGACGGTTTATTCGTCAACTGGAAGATGGTCAACTTCTCGCCGTGCCGGAGCCATTGATCTGGTCGGCTGTTTCCGTCATAAAGCCGCATCCTAAAAGATGACGGAAACGATGTGCGCGCACTCACCCATCAGCAGCGACTGCACCTGATCAACAGCGAGCAGCTGTTCGAGAATTACCGCGAGGCCTTACACCAGAGCCGCACCTATGCCTACGGGATGCGCTGGAAGCGGGTGCGGGGCGTGGACTATCTGTTTCGCGAGCGCGACCGGCGCGGCAACGGCAAACTGCTCGGACGGCGCAACCCCGAGACCGAAGCCCGCCTGCGCCAGTTCCACGACCGTAAAGCCGCCGCAAAGCAGCGACTCGCCCAGATCAAGGCGCAACTCGACGAACAGGCCCGGCTCAATAAAGCGTTGCGCCTTGGGCGTGTCCCTCGGGTTGTGGCGCGCATTCTGCGCGCTCTGGACGAGGCCCGGCTCGGGGATGCGTTCACCGTCCTCGGCACGCAGGCCCTCTACGCCTACGAAGCCCACGCCGGCGTGCAGCTGCTCTTGGAGCTGCTCGCCTCGGGCGATGTCGATTTGTTGTATGACACCCGCCAGCGACTCACGCTGGTCTCCCATCGACTCGAGGGCCAAGGGCTCCTCGGTTTGCTCAAGAAGGCCGATCGGAGCTTTGAATGCGTGCGCCGACAGGGCTTTCGTGCCGCCAACGCGGGGCAGTTCATGGTCGATTTCGTGATTGCGCCACAACCGCTGCATCAGGCCGAGCCGATCACCTTTGCCGAGGAAGACCTCGTGGCCGCCGAGGTGCCTGGTCTGCAGTGGCTGCTCAATGTGCCCGCACTGGAGACCGTCGCCATCGATGAACACGGCTGGCCGGTGCCGTTTCGGGTACCAGACCCACGCGCCTTTGCCTTCCACAAAGCCTGGCTCTCACAGCGCATCGATCGCGAGCCGGTCAAGAAGCCGCGCGATCTGGCACAAGCCTGTGCGATGGCGCAGCTGATTCGCGACGCGCTGCCGCAGTATGCGTTCGCCGATCCACTGATGGCCCTGCCGAAGGCGATCGCGAATGTGGCGTGGCTCGAATCCCACTGTGGACTCACCGGCCTCGCCGATGCTGGAGACTGATCGGGGGCAGGGCATCGGAATGCGGCGAGCGCTCGGCCGTGAGCGGCCTGCCCGTGAAACGTTCCACGGTTTTAGCCGGGGCGTGTCACGCGGTTCTTAATCGTCTGTTTCTAGAGCTTTTTTCGGCCAGTTTGCCGCGTTCTCGCAGTCGCTGTCCCGGGATGTTCCACGGCTCCGCAGGGTCTGCTCACGGCGAAAACGGGCTTTTGGGCCAAGATCGCAACAGAGGGGGGATTCTGTTGCAATCTTTGATCATTTCATGATGCTGTATACTGTATTTCCGTATCATAGCAACACGTAATACCGCTGCATGTCCCGTCCTGCCTCGATTTCCGCCGATGATGTCCGCTCCGCCGTCTACGCCTGCCTGAGCGCCTGTGAGGCGCCCTCGGTCGATCGCCTGCGCCGCCATCTCGGGCGCGGTTCCAATACCACGATCCTGCATCTGCGCGATGCGGTGATCGAGGAGATCCGCGAGCAGCTCCAGGGCGAGGCCTTACCCGCCGGTGTGCCGGAGACCCTGCAGGCGCCCGTGGCGGCGTTCTGGCAAGCCGCTCAGGAGGTTGCCTTTGCTCGCCTGGCCGAGGAACGCGCCGAGGCGCAACGCCAGATCACCCAGGCCCGGCTGGCTCAGGAGGCGGCCGAGCAGCAGGCTCAGCAGGCGGCACAGGAACGCGATCGCATCACCGCCGTGGCCGAGGAGCGGCGCGTCTTGAACGCGACCCTGCGCGCCGAACGCGATCAGGCGCGCGCGGAGGGCCGGGAAGCCGAACGCGCACAGGCGCAGCGGCTGCAGACGCTGCAGGCCACGCATGAGGCCGAGCGCGACGGGCTGCGCCAGCAGATCGAGCAGGGGCGGGTCTTGGTCGAGGAGTTGCGCCTGGAGCAGGCGCGTGAGCGTGAGATCGCGGTCGGTCAAGAGCAGCAGTATCTGCGGGTGATCGAGGAACTGCGGGCCGAGCGCGAGGGGCTCAAGCAGCGGCTGGAGGCGCAGACGCACGCGAGCGAGCAGCGGATGCAAGCCCTGAGCAAGGCGCTGGCCACGCAACAGCGTGTGTCCATGCGGGTGGAGGCCGAGCTCGAGGTCGCGCGTGAGGAGCAGGCTCGGTTACGCGAGGTGATGGCTGAAGGCGAGCGTGCCTTGGCGGAGGTGCGGGTGCGCGAGCAGGTTGCCGTGGCGCAGCGGGATCAGGCACGCGAGGTGGAGTGGGCGACGCGGGAGCGGTTGAAAGCCCTGCAGGTGCGTTGGCAGGAGGAGCAAGAAACAGTCCCTACAGCGTCTTAATCCCCTTTAGATCGGGTCTAGGTTCGGACCTCGACGCCAGGGAGCCTTTATAATCAACAACCTGCAAGGGGGGTTGCAGAAAATTTTGGCGACCCGAAAGTTCACATGCAGAGTCTCCGTGTCGAGCTGTCCAGATCAAGAGGTTAGAACTGGTTGACGGAGAGGTCAAGCAGTGGATGCCGAGGCTGATCTTGGCGTTCCTGCGCGCTCGCACGAGACGGTTGTGAGCTGCGAAGTATGGTGGTGATGAGCCTGCGTAACGGTCAGGAACTCAGTGCGGCCTTCATCAGTGCCTTGGCTTGGTCGTACTTATCCGGGTTGGTCTTGTTGGACAGCTGTTCGCGGGGCTTACGACCAAGGAAATAGGCGATGCGCTCGGCGTTGCTGCCAGACGGATGCGGCAATGCCGCGCAGAACCAGCGGTGGCCGCACGCCATGATTCGCCGCAACCCAGCCGATGGCTGCCTCTGGCTTCGGACCCAGTGGGACGATGACCGCGTTATGTAAGGCATCGAGCATCGGCATCAGGTGCGAGGTCATCAGGTCGCGCAGCGCTGGATGGCCGGTCAGCGTTGGACTGCTACCACCATAATTCTTGCCGTCGACGAAGGTCGGAAAGACGATGGCCGACAGGGATTGCAGCCAGTCGCGGCGCTCGCCGAACAGACTCGCGCAACTGTTGATCCCGAGATAGCCATTGAGGCCGACGCTATCGAGCATGGCGATCAGCGGCTCGCGCATCGTGCCGCTGAAAGCCGCACCTTCCCTGGCCTGACGCAAGATGTCCTGCTCGGCGCTGCCAGCCTCGATCTCGGTGCGGGCAATGCGCAGCGCGTTATCGGCCTGCGTCAGACCGGGGGTGATGCCGAGCAACACGACCTTGGCATTGGGGTTTGGAAATTCAAACGGTGCGTAGTAGATGCTCAGTCGGCCGTCGCGGCGGATCAGCAACTCATCGGGTAGGGCCTCGGGCTTGCGCGCGCCGGTGCCCGAAGCGAGCGGATAGCGGGCAATGGCATCACGGTAGCGCGGAAAAAGAGACGGGGACATCTCAATGACTCCTTTTAGGTGGACGGCCTGGTTGGCCTTTGTGCTTGGAACGCACGGGCGGTTCTTCAGCCGCGCGTCGGTCCTGCTCGGCGACCATCGCCAGCAGAGCTTGGGTGAGACTGGCATCGGAGGGGAGGTCAATGCCGCCGGGTAGCCATTGGCGGCCATACTGCTCGGCATCGAACTGCATTGGCAGCGGATAAACACGGATGTCATCGCGCGCGGGCTGGATGATGTCATCCAGGGCGGCGAGCAGTTGATCGAGATCCCGCGTGGTACCGACGACGAGAAACACCGAATACTGCAGCGCCATGCCGGAACCGCGCACGGTGCGATGCACGCCCACCAGGCGCTTGGGATCGGCGATGTCGTAGGCCAGCAGATAGGGGCGGCGTTGATGGGCGGGCATGACACAGACCCTAGGTGACGCTTGCCGCGCGGCTCCAGGCGCAGCAGAGAAGCGATCTTCAATCGGGTTGAGCAGGGTTTCGATCTCGCTGACCAG
>NZ_JAYESN010000208.1:0-5520 GCF_034860625.1 Lamprobacter sp. | reverse complement strand
TCCTCATAATTCACGAATTAGGTATCCCATTTGTCAACTTTTTGCCCCAGGACGTCACTTGCTTCCAGCCTTCATCCCAAGTTGTGCAGATTAGGGGTTCGATTCCGCACGGCCTAGTCCGCCAGAACGGCAGGCGTTTATCATCCTGTTTGACGAGAATGGCCGCTGGCGGGCGAGCATCGGGATGAACACCGGCAAAATTTCGAGCACGCTGCACCATTAGCCACCACAGTCCCGCCTCGGCATCGGACAAACTCTGACGCAACGCTGAGGCGCCAGGTGCCGCAATTGTTTAAACTCGCGATTCCCTAACCAGCCTCGCTAGAACACGACCAGCGGCAGCGGCCATCGTTGCTCGCGCACCTGCAATGGCGAGCCGGACACCTTCGCACCGAAGCGATGCCACATCACAGGCCAACTCAAAACCTGAACACCCACATCCACCCCACCGCCATCGTCGATGACGGCGCACAACTCGGCGACGGCACGCGGGTTTGGCATTGGGTGCATATCTGCGCTGGGGCGCGCATCGGCGCGCACTGCTCGTTTGGGCAAAATGTCTTCGTCGGCAACGACGTCATCGGCAACCGTTGCAAGGTGCAGAACAACGTCAGCATCTACGATGCCGTCACGCTGGAAGAGGATGTCTTCTGCGGCCCCAGCATGGTCTTCACCAATGTCTACAACCCGCGCGCAGCCGTGGTCCGCAAACATGCGTATCGCCATACCCTGGTCAAACGTGGCGCGACCATTGGTGCCAACGCCACCCTCGTCTGCGGCGTGACCCTGGGTGAGTATGCCTTCGTTGCCGCTGGCGCTGTGATCACGAAGGATGTCAAACCCTACGCCTTGATGGCCGGCGTACCAGCGCGTCAGATTGGCTGGATGAGCCAACAGGGTGAGCGCCTTGACTTGCCGCTCACCGGCGAGGCCACCGCCACTTGCCAGGCGACCGGGCTGCGCTACCAGCTCCAAGCGGGTTACCTCAGCTGCCATGCCGCACACGATTCACCCTCCACATCAACATCGCATCCATCGCCCCACTAGGAGTCACAAGCCGCCGTGAGTAGCACTGAGTCAACCAGCTTCGCACTGATCGGCGCCGCCGGATTCGTCGCCCCACGGCACTGCAAGCGTTGCGCATCACCGGCGAGGTCATCACCACGCCCTACTCCTTCGTCGCCACCGCGCATGCCCTGCTCTGGAACGAGATTCAGCCAGTCTTCGTCGACATCGACCCGATCACCCTCAACCTTGACCCCAAGCGCAGCCATCGACGCCATTCCCGGCCTGCCATCAGCCCAAGCCAGCGACCTGCCCGTGGCCACCGACGCCGCAGCGCGCGTGATCTGTCTGCCGATCTATCCAGCACTCGATCACGCTGACCAGGCCCATGTGTTTGCTTGTCTGCAGGCCTCATGAGACTGATATAACCAACGTGCCACCGCTAACGGGCTTGATCAAAGCGCAGGACGCAGCCAAACTTCTCCATCAATCACAAACCAAGGAGTGAGGACAAATGATGACCAAGGACACAACGACAGACATCCCTAACTGCCCGCCGCACGACGCCGAGCCCGCAACCGGCCGGGTCTACCGCTGCGCGAAGTCCAACCCGGCCAAGGCGCGTGATATGCAGATCCATGCAGAAAAGGGCAGCTTACCAAACGCGGCCCCCTGTCTGCGGCGAGCCCTTTCGGCCTTCCGCAGCCAGCGCGATGCAGAGCACCAGATACGCCTGTTTCGGCGCTGGAAACGCCGCTTTGTCCTGTTCGCCGACCTTAATCACACGCATGGCAAGGTTAAGCTGACCAGCGGCCAGCAACCCACACACACCAGTTGGTGGCCCGCATCCTCGCTGTCTGTCGAAGACCGAGCCAGCCTGTTCAGCCTGATCCGCGAGGTGCCATGATGGCCTGGCCCGATCTCGCGGAATTGCAGCCAGTCGAGCTAGCGCACATTGGCGCGCTGCAGCCCATCGAGGTACTCTACCAATTCGAGCAGCCCTGCATCTTCACCGCCGCCATCCCCTCGGGATGCCTGCTACTCGTTTACCTCATGGAAGAACTCGAGCAGGATGAGCGTCTTCGCTACCTGCTCACAACAACGGCAGCCGAAACCGTCGCCGATCTGAAAACCGGCACCATTAGCGTGCGCGAAGCCCTTCTGCGCGGGTCGCTCTGGCTTGCCGACCTGGGCATCGACGATCTCCTACCCAGGCAGGTGTTCAGCATCAGCGCAGACCAGCTTCCAGCCGATGCACTGCCGGAACCGGGCACCATGTTGTTGCCCTCACTGGAACCCGAACTGCGTGTCAGGCTGTGCGGTCAGCAGATCAAATCCGGCGCCTTGCCTGCCCCGGTGTTGGCGCATGCGGCAGACATCGCCAAGACCGCGCTCAAGCCAATCTACGAATGGCTGGCCAGAGGACTCAGGATCGATCCGCCAGGACGACCGCCGGAATGGCTGCGTACTCTCTACAGCCTCCAGATTCAGTCCCTCTCGCCGGGCAGCCTTGAAGTCGGTCTGCGGCTACCGAGAGCCGTCGATACCGAGCCTGCGGACCTTCTGGCTGGGGTCCATGTCAACGATGACGATCAGCAGATTCGCTCGCAAGGATGGGAGCTTCTGCAGCAAGGTCTGGAGTGGGTCACCTCAGATGCACAGGATGACAGCGCCCTTGGTGAGGCCGCACCAGCAATACTCGACTCACTGCGCCGACTGGCACCGATGAGCAGTACCAAGGGGCCCGTGACCGCAGTCGAGGTCTCTGGCGCCATGCTCGGCCAGCACCACAAGACTTACAGCCTGACGCAACACACCACAGCAAGAATTCGAGCCATCCAAGCCCAGACCGGCAAGAGACAGGAAACTTTTTTACGCGTGTTCGAGGGGCGAATCCGCAGTCTGGATCTCGACTTGCTGCGTTTAATCTTGCGCAACCCGGCCACGGCCGAGACTGAAGTGCCGTTTCTGCTCGATGACGACCATTTTCTTGAGGATGCCAAAGAAGCCTACTACCAAGAACTGCCGGTCAAGATCGCAGGCCGAAGCCTGGACGAGAAAAGCTGGACGGTCGTCGACATCGAATACGCGCCAATCAGGTCATGAGTTGCAAGGCAACCAAGTCAGTCCATCTCCACGACTGAGCGTGAACGCACGCTAACCATCCTTATCGTGGTCATCTCGGCGACAACCGCATCCAAGCCGGCTCCGAACGCATTCAGGCCGGCACCCTCATCAACTGCGCCGGGCTCTACGCCGACCGGATTGCACACGACTTCGGCTTCGGCCAGCGCTACACCCTACTGCCATTCAAGGGCCTGTACCGCTACGCTGATGCCGGCACCAAAGCCCCGCGCCTGCACCTCTACCCCGTGCCGGATCTGCGCCAGCCGTTTCTTGGCGTCCACGTCACGCGCACGGTCGATGGACACACCAAGATCGGCCCCACCGCCCTGCCGGCCTGGTGGCGTGAGCATTATGGCGGTTGGAGTGGCTTGCGCGCCAACGAGCTGCTGGAGGTGGCCGGGCGCGAACTGGCCATGCTGATCAGCAATCGCAACGACTTCCGCACCCTGGCGCTCCAAGAGCTGCGCAAGCAGCGCCGTTCCTACCTGGTGGCCGAGGCTGCCACTCTGCTCGAGGGCGCCGAGACCATGGGCTTTCACCGCCACGGCCGGCCCGGCATTCGCGCACAGTTGGTCGAGCGCGCCAGCAACCAGCTGGTAATGGATTTCGTCATCGAGGGCGATGCCAAGAGCCTGCATGTGCTCAACGCTGTCTCGCCGGCCTTGACCTGCGCCCTGCCGTTCGCGCAGTTTGTCGTCTCAAGGCTTTTGGACAACCCGAAACACTGAGTCGTTGCCGATGTTCTACTGCCCGATGAGTGCCAACAGCCGTCTCCTCGCTGAACGTTTGCGTGGACTAGAGGCTCGCGTGGCAGCATTGGAACGGATGACTGGCAGTTCGACCCACTCCAAGTCCGAGCGAGCGCTCGAAAAACCAGTCGTGCTCCTGATCTGTAAAGTTCCTACTCAAGCTTTTGATTTAATTGATATTTAATAGCATTTAGCAACAGTTCTGGAACATAACCCACAACCCGTAAGCCTATGATGAGCGCGCCCTCAGCCTGCCGCTGTTTCCAACACTCAGCGAGTCGGAGCAAGATCAGGTGATCGCCGCTCTCCGACACAGCCTTGGATAACGCCATGACCACCGCCATCAGCAAGACACCCGACGCCTATCTTCAGCGATTAGATGACCTACTGAACCAAATCGATCAATGGTCGAGCGCTAAAGGGCTCAACACCCAGCGTTACAGGGTCAACCTCAACGAAGAAGCCTACGGCAGCTATCCGGCCCAGGGTCTGCGACTCAGCACGGCCGAAGGAGACCCGCTAGGCACGATCATTCCGGTGGGCGCATCGATCATTGGCGCAAAGGGCCGGGTTGATTTCGAGGGGACCATTGACCAGGCCATCCTGGTTGATTGGGATGTCGGTGGCCCCCTATTCGAGACCAGTGTCCGCGCGGGCAACGATGTCAGAGCGACCCGACAGCCCATCTACCGAGGTGTTGATGAAGCAGGCTGGTATTGGGTTGAAAGTCGTCAGCTTTCACGGGCACACAAGCTTGATGAGCGACTCTTTTTCGACTTACTGCTGATGGTCTCTGACTATGACCTCCGCGGTTGAGCGTATTGAAGACATCATCCGTGCCTGGAGACTGCAAAAAGATGCATTGAAAATCGTGCGACGCGAGGTGAAACGGACATCCAAAGCAGGAGGCGTACTTGAGCTGGACCTCAGCAATACCGGGCTCGAAGAAGCTAATGCGGATATCGTTGATCATGATATCCGCGAATGCCAACAGTCCGCTGATGATTGCGCGGTGCTCTCAATGTGGACCGTATTCGAGCGGCTTGTTTTTGAATGTCTCGAAGCCGAATGCAAAAAGATGACATGCTCCCCAATTGAGGAATTCAATCAAGCCGTGACAAAAAAGGTTGTCAATGCAGTTGAATATTGGAAAATCGATGAAGCGCTTGATCTTCTAAAGCCACTGACTGGAAGCGACGATGTCGGTCATGCGAAGCAAATCAAGCGCTACCGTGACTGGATCGTACATCGCAATTTACGAAAACCGAGCCCAGCAAAAATCGATCCCATCTCAGCGAAGGAAACGCTCATCCATCTAGCCAGGGTCATCGACGCTCGTAATCACTAACCACCAATATCGACAACCTCGCGACCACCGACGCCGAGCCTGTACTGCCAGCAATCCCGACCAAGACCGCCCGACCAAAATTCCAGCGCGCATTCCCACAGCAAGTGCGATACGCAGCCGACGACCTGAACGCTGTTTAGACGCGCGGAACAGGCGGCGCGGTATCGGCCTGCTTCCGACTCGACCCCACAGGTCGCCCGTGATGGCAAGCGCGCATGAAGATCGCTTTCGATCCGCACAAGAACGAACGCAAGTACCATTATCGAGGTGCGCACGAACTGCGGTTAATCT
>NZ_JAYESN010000207.1:0-5544 GCF_034860625.1 Lamprobacter sp. | reverse complement strand
CTATGCCTTAGCGGCGCTCGCGCATCGCTCGCAGACCGTGCGGGATCTGATCCTGTCGAACGTCACGCTCTGCTTCCTACTGCATCACTGGGCGGAGACACAGGGCTGGTCCGAGCAGCGGCTAATCGAGCTCGCGGGCCGCAAGCAGACCGAGATCCTCAGCGTTTTGGGACTGCCGCTATACCGACGCATGCTCAGGCTCATCGCCAAGCTTCGGATCGGCGAGTTCGACGCCTATGAGGTCGACCGGCTGTTGCGGGTGCTGCGTCAGGAGGCGGCCTGCAACGCCCTGGTGCATCAGCGCCAATTGAGCTGCCGGCTGGTAAAGATCCTTGAGGACTATCCCTGGGTTGCCGGTCGCCCGTTGCAGCGGTTGCTCTGCGATGCCTCCTAAACCGATGCCAAGGCCTCCCAGGTCGGATAGGGCTCGGGTGGCTGATAACCGCTCGTCGGTACCTCATAGGTGCCATCGATCACGGTGATGGCGCGCATCAGGTCGCTCGCGGCAGCCTTGCCCCGTCGTCGGTCATGCGCGCGCCACCCCAATAATCGTTGCCTGGCCAAGAGACCTGATCCCAGGCGATGATGCTGTAGAGCCGGCAGTCGCTGAGACCCTCACCCGCTTCGGCGTAATGCGTCGGCGCGCACAGCTGCGGACGCTCGGCATTGCCCTGCAGCAGCGGGCGCACGCGCAGCGAGAGCGCACCGACGTCGTGGCGCTCATTGCGGCATTCGCTGTAGGGATCGTAGTAGATCAGGCGAATGTGCGGCAGCTGTGGCGCATGACGTTGGAGCACTGCGATCAGCGCGCCTTTGAGCTCCTCGCCGAGCCTCCCGGCGAAGGGACCGGCGAACTGACCGCAGCCGAGTCCGGGGACGGTAATCAGGGCCGTCTGCCCGCGCTCGGCGGCATCCAGGTCCGCGTAGCGCAGCAGCGGCAGCAGGCGGCGTGCGTAGAGGGCGCGGTAGCCGACCGGGTCGAGCTGTCCGTCTTGGGTCACCGCTGGCCAATCTGCCGGCACACAACCGCGACCGTTGCGCAGCAGCGCTCCAGGGATGAACAGGAGCGTTGCCGACAGCGGCTCGGGATGCACGGCTGGACGGTGATAGCGGCCGTCATCGAAGATCCGCACCGGCACCGCCACGCCCAGATCGCCGAGTAGCGACAGCTCCGTCGGTGACCAGTCGCGCCCATCGCCATAGATGGCCGACTCGGCGAAGATCAACGGGCGTTTGGTGTGGACCAGGCACTCGAGGAAGGCGGCATCGCTGAGGCTGTCGGGGTCTTGATCACCCAGTTGGTCTCGCAGGTAGGCGCCGGCCTGGGCTAGACCCTGCTCGGCGAGTTGCTGGCGGTAGTCGGCCACCGCGCGGGCGCTGTCAGGATGCAGCAGCCACTGATAGGCGGGGCTGTTTTGAGTGTGATCAGTCATGGGCCGGATCGGTCAGGCGATGGCCATTTGAGTCGGATGCGTCGAAGCCGGCATGATGCCGCAGAATGCAACGGTGATGCTGTAGAACGCGCCAACGAGGCCATTCTAGCGTCTGCCAAGTCACCATCACCGCTGCTTTCCATCGCAACCGGAGTCTGACCATGGCCCTGATCCTTTATCTGCACGGCTTTGCCAGTGGGCCGAAGCCCAACAGCCCCAAGGTCGATCTGCTGCGTGCTCTCGGCCATGAGGTCCGTTGTCTGGCCACGCAGGGCGGCTATCGGCCCGAGGACTATCTGCGTGCAGCCGAGGCGGCGCTGAGCAAGTCGCCGACGTTCGACCTGTTGGTCGGCAGCAGCCTAGGTGGATTCTGGGCGCGTTACCTGGGCGCGCGCCAAGGCTACCCCTGGATTGGCTTGAATCCGGCCTTGCGTCCCTCGGCAACACTGGCAGGTTATCAGGGCCGCTTGCAGCGCTTCGATGTCGAGGCGAACTTCGACTGGACCTTGGAGGATGCACTCGCCTATCGGGCCTATGAGCAGGAGCCGCCAGATCCGTCGGTACCGGGGCTGATCCTGGTCGCGGCGGACGATGAGGTCGTCGATGCACAGGAGACGCAGGCCTTGGCCTCCGGGAGCGCGCTGCATGTGCTTGCGCAGGGCGGTCATGAGCTGGCCAACACCGCCGCCTATGCCGATGCGGTGGCCGATTTCATCACCAGGGTCACGGCAAGGCGCGGTGCCTGAGGCCAAAGCCATGCGGAAGAGGAGCAGCATCTATCGGCGCTGGACACGCGCATTGGCCGCAAGGCTGCAGACGCGGATTGACATGGAGACCCCCTGCCGCTGCTCGCCTGTGATCCAATGACCTGATGCTCGCCAAGCTCACCTCACTGCTGTTCATGGCCCTGCTCGGTCTGCTCCTGTTTGGGCTTCTGCTCTGGTGGTTGCAGCCCAGGCTGATCTTCTTCCCCTACGATCGGTTGCAAGCGACGCCGACGGATTGGGGGCTCGACTACGAGGAGGTCAAGCCGGTTACCGAGGACGATGTCACACTGCATGGTTGGCTGGTTGCGCCACCGAAACCGCGTGCCACAGCGCCGCGTACCCTGCTGTTCTTCCATGGCAATGCCGGCAATGTCTCGCACCGGGGCGATTCGATCAGGATCTTCACCGAGCTTGGGTTCGAGGTGTTGATCATCGACTATCGGGGTTATGGACGCAGCGAGGGTACACCCTCGGAGCCAGGGCTGTATCAGGATGCCACGGCCGCTTGGGACTGGTTGACGCAGGTGCGCGGTATCCCACCCGAGGAGATTGTTCTCTTCGGGCGTTCGCTCGGCGGTGCGGTGGCGACCTGGCTGGCGGCGCGGACCTCACCGGCGGCCTTGATCGTCGAATCCAGCTTTGATCGGATGCAGAGCTTGGCGGAGGTGCATTATCCGCTGCTCTCGCGCTTGGTCCCGCTGCGGGTGGCGTTCCCGGCCGTTGAGCAGATGGCGTCCGTGCACGCTCCCGTGCTGATCTTGCACAGCCCCGATGATGAGATCGTGCCGGTTCAGCTGGGGCGCCGACTCTATGAGGCGGCTCCAGATCCAAAAGGCTTCGTCGAGCTGCAAGGTGGCCATAACGAGGGTTTTCTGCGCTCGAAGCCCCAATATCAGCAGGCGCTGACTGCCTTTCTGGAGTCGATCACCGTACCGGATACCGTACACTGAACAGCGGCTGAGGCCGCAACACCGAGAGGGCCATGGGTCTTCAACCGCTTCACCTGCAAACATCGCTCGCGGCAGCCTGGCGCCTGCTGATCGACACCGAACAGCAACCGGCGAAGCGGCTGAACGGCCGCATATGCGCCTTCTTCCTTGTGCTGTGCCTACTCACGGGGTGCGCCATCGATGGCACGCAAGACGTCCGCTTCGTCAATGATTTCCTTGGTGAATCAGACTCGATAACGAACGTTTCCTGGACGGAGGTGGTGGGCATCGAACGCGGTCTTCCAAACGGCCATGCCAACTGACCACGCTTTGCAGCGGGCCTATGACGCCCTCGCCGCCGGCTACGAGGCCAACCGCGGGCTGTTTGACATGCAGCCGGTGCTGGATGATGTCTTTGCGTTGCTGCCCGCGCAGAGCGGTGCCTTGCTGGATCTCGGCTGCGGCGCTGGCGAGCCAGTGGCCAAGGCCTTCATCGAGCGCGGCTGGGACGTGACCGGCGTCGACTTCTGCGCGTCCATGCTCGCGCTGGCGGCGCGCGAGGTACCGGCCATGCAGACGATCCTGGCGGACATGCGCGAGGTCGCGTTCGCGGCCGGTCAGTTCGATGCGGTGACCGCCATCTACAGCCTGTTCCATGTCCCCTGCGCCGAGCATCCGGCGCTGTTCGAGCGCATTCACGACTGGCTGCGACAGGGCGGGCGTCTCCTGTTCACCTACGCCACGGCCGAGTACACCGGAGCGGAGCGGTTCGATGGCTGGAAGCCCTTTATGGGCCAGCGCCTGTTCTACAGCCACACGACACCGCAGGCGCTGCGCGAACAGCTGCAGGCCGCCGGCCTGCGCCCGGAGCAGGTGACCTTGCGTGAGATCGGTGGCGAGCGGTTTCTCTGGGTGACCGCGCGGCGGGATTGAGCCTCGATCTTGTAGAGAGTGTGAGCGTTACCAAGAGAGGCAGACCCGGTCACCGTTGGAGAAGGCGTCGATGTCTGCGTCGCACCCGCCTGGCCGACATTGGCCCTGGGTGTTGTTGATGCGGAAGGTGGCGATCTGCGCGTTGTCCGCAGCGAGCTGCTCCAGGGTGTCGGGCGCGTCGTCGCTGTAGCGAAAACGGCCACTTGTCGGCTTCGAACACCAGCCAACTCACGCCCTGACCGCTGCCGCTGCCGCCGATGCGCTGAGGGCCGTTGTCGTCGGCTAACGCGTCACTCAGGCGACTCGTTTTTTTGGTGTGGGACAAGCGGGCTTAATGCCCCTCTGTGCATCCTTTTTGCTTCGAGGTCCAGCATGGCGGGTTTCATGGGCGTGATCCTCAATCCAGTGCGACAAGCAGCAGGGTGAGCAGAAGCACGACGCCCAGCGCCACGGCCCAACCGGGCAGGGTCAGGGTGATGTCCGAGCGCAGCCAAGCGCGCAGGCGCTCGACGGATGAGCCGGTCGGGGTTTCGGGAGAAAGTGACATGGCGGAACCTCTTTTAGCGCTCATCCACCTGACATCGGGGATCATGACCGGCAATCAAGGCGATCCATCAGCCCATGCGGCCCCAAGGGTCCAGGGAGCCATGCTGGTTTGCGGGCCGTGATGGCGTTGGCGGTTAGTCATCCTGTTGGTGTCGTCGTCTCAATCTTCTCTGTTCCTGTCTGCTGCTCCTGCTGCCAACGCGCCTGCAGGGCGTTCAACCACTCCCGCGCCGCCAACTCCACCTCCCGCGCCTGATCCCGCTGCGCCACGGCCACCTGTTGGGTCTATCCCCACTAGGCGTCACCCTTAGCGTCCAGCGGGAACCACCGCGTTGAGCCAATCCGAGACGATCTCCACCTGCGCCGCTTCCTGGCCGTCGAAGAAGTGATCAGCGCCCGCAACCTGCACCTGGCGGTAACCGGCGTTGCCGCCAGCGGCTCCAGCCCGGCCCGGGGCACCTGAGACGACGGACTCGAGATCATGCTGACCAAACAGGTCCAAGGTCGGCACCGTCACGCGGCCGATCACCTCGGCGTTGTCAACACCGGCGTGCGCGCTGCCACTCGACAAGCCGATCGCGACGAAAGCCATCACGGCCTGCGGGTGGCTGGCCAGGTAGTGGTTGCTCATCGTAGCACCCAAGCTATGAGCGACAATGGCGATGCGGTCTTCGCCCTGCGCACGGAGAAACGCGATCGCCGCATCGAGGCGCGGCGCAACCTCATCCATGAGCGCGGCATAGTCGGCGGCGTTGGCGTCGTTCGCCAGCACCGGCATCTGAACGGACAGCGTGCTCCAGCCCTGTTCGGGCAGGCCGACACGCAGCGGATAGACCACCTGTGGCCAGTTGGGATGCACACCGATGCCATGCACGATCACGGCAGCTTGGTCGGTGTCCGCATCAGCTTCGGTGTAGAGGCCGAGGACGCTGTGTT
>NZ_JAYESN010000206.1:0-5560 GCF_034860625.1 Lamprobacter sp. | reverse complement strand
GAGCCATTGGATGTGATGCAGAGTGCGCTGATGCTGATCCGTCAGATCAACGCTGGCCAGGCTCAGGTCGAGAACCAATACACCCGCGCCGTGACCCGTGACGGTAACCCGAAGGCCCAAGCCCTGATGGCTGAGGTCTTCAGCCCGCGCGAGACCTTCGAATGGCGCGGGCTGGGTTTCTTGCCGGCGAGTGCGCTACGGATTG
Source organism: Lamprobacter sp. (assembly GCF_034860625.1). Taxonomy (NCBI): domain Bacteria; kingdom Pseudomonadati; phylum Pseudomonadota; class Gammaproteobacteria; order Chromatiales; family Chromatiaceae; genus Lamprobacter; species Lamprobacter sp. Next base: position 5,355 of record NZ_JAYESN010000206.1, on the reverse strand, counting down.
ACGATGCCTATGCGGAGCTTGATGCCGAGCAGCGCTTTCCGGTCGCACCTAGCAGCGGCCGCGAGATCAAGGGCTGCGAATGCCCGAGTGTGTTGCGCGGTGTGATGGAGCCGACTGATTGCAAGCTCTTTGGCAGCGTCTGTACGCCGGAGAATCCAATGGGCGCCTGTATGGTGTCTTCAGAAGGCGCCTGCGCGGCCTATTGGAGCTACGGCCGCTTTAGGGCGCCAGCCACCCAGTCTGCCGCGGGGACTGGCGTCGAATCGGACGTGGCTGCAATGGTGACGGTGCCGGCGAACCTGCCTGCCGCGAGTGCTGCAACCCGGCGTGATTCGGCGGTGAACGCCTGATGACTGCTCCGCTCAATCCGCCGTCGGCTCAGGACCCATCTGCAGAACAGTCCAGCACCTCCGTCTCTGCGACGACGCCAGCACAGGCATCAGCCCCAGCAGCGCGCCGCTTCGCCGGTCGGCTCGACATCAAGCGCGGCGCGATCGATATGAGCCACGGCAGCGGTGGCCGCGCCATGGCTCAGCTGATCGACGAGTTGTTTCGAGTGCATCTGGATAACCCGCTGCTGGCGCAAGGCAATGATCAAGCCCTGTTCACCCCGCCGCCCGGACGCTTGGTCACCAGCACCGACGGCCATGTGATCTCGCCATTGTTCTTCCCTGGTGGGGATATCGGCGCGCTTGCCGTGCATGGCACGGTCAATGATGTCGCCATGGCCGGTGCACGCCCGCTCTATCTGACGGCGAGTTTCATCCTTGAAGAAGGGCTGCCACTGGCGGATCTCGAGCGCATCGTTGCCAGCATGGGCGCTGCTGCGCGCACGGCCGGTGTGCAAGTCATCGCCGGCGATACCAAGGTCGTCGAGCGCGGCAAAGGCGATGGCTGCTTCATCTCCACTACCGGCATCGGCGTGGTGCCGGATGGTATTCAGATCTCTGGTGATCTGGCCCGCCCGGGCGATGCCATCCTGGTCAGCGGCAGTATGGGCGACCATGGCGTGGCGATCCTCTCGAAACGCGAGAACCTTGGCTTCGAGACCGAGATCGTCTCCGACTGTCAGGCCTTGAACGATCTGGTCGCGGCGATGATCGAGGCGGTGCCGAACATCCACTGTCTGCGCGATCCGACCCGCGGCGGGCTGGCGACGACGCTGAATGAGCTGGCGTTGCAGTCGCAGGTTGGTCTGCAGATTCGCGAGCCGCTGATCCCGGTCCGAGCAGAGGTCAGTGCGGCTTGCGAGCTGCTTGGGCTCGATCCGCTCTATGTTGCGAATGAAGGCAAGCTGATCGCGATCTGCCCTGCTGATCAGGCTGAGGGGCTACTCGCGGCGATGCGCGCGCATCCGAAGGGACGTGAGGCTGCGATCATCGGGCAGGTGGTCGAGGACGCGCATCATTTTGTGCAGATGGAGACGGCCTTTGGCGGCAGTCGGATCGTCGATTGGCTGGCGGGTGAGCAGTTGCCGCGCATTTGCTGAGCCCATGGAGATCGCGCCGGTGGATGCGCCAATCCGGCCCGACACGCATCAGCTGGCTCTGCTCGGCGAGCTGCGGAAGCTGAGCCTCTGACAACTCGCTGGGCAGGCCGATCTGGGCAAGCAGATCTGTCATCTTTGGGTGTGTCTGCATAAAGGCTGTTTTTTTGCTCCTAACAATCATGGCCAGCGATGCGAGATAGCAACCGCTGGCCGCGGGGGGTCCAGAGGCAGGAGCTAGCGCAATGAGCTGAGCAGGCGCACGAGATGCATGGTCGCGGTGAAGAAATTGTCGCTGGGATGGGCTTTGCAATGGTTCAGGGTGCGCCGCATCAGGGTTTCGATGCCGGAGCCGCTGAGCACATCCTCATCGAGTGCTAGGCTCAGCCCAGAGACGAAGCCAGCCGCCCAATCCTGGTAACGCTGGAACTCTGCTGAATCGCCGGCCTTGGCAGCGGCGTTGGCCTGCTCGTACTCGGCGCAACTGCGAACGCCATAACCCCAGAGCGCCGGCGTTAGGGCAGACGCGTTGGTGCTGAGGCCGGAGCACAGCAGCGCCACTAATAAGAGCAGGCTCGCGCGCGGTCTTCTTGATCGGCTTGAATGCTGCTGAACTGCTAATATCTGAAATTTTGCGCCCGCGCCGAGCGGGCTTCGCTGAGGTCGAATGGTCCGATGCGCTTGCTGATGATCTCGGATGTCTACTTCCCCCGCGTCAATGGGGTCTCGACATCCATCCAGACGGTTGGACGCGAACTCGTCCGCAAGGGGCATCAGGTCACACTGATCACGCCCAGCTACGATGCTGAAGAGGCCACTGCTTCGGACCCGTTTGAGGTCATTCGCATCCCCTCGCGCTTCCTGCCCTTCGACCCCGAAGACCGCATCATGCGCTGGGGCCTGTTGCCGCGGCACCGAGCGGCGTTGCGCGCGCAGCGCTTCGATCTGGTTCACATCCACACCCCCTTCATTGCCCATTACGCAGGGCTTGCATTGGCGCGCTGGCTCGCGCTCCCAGTGGTGGAAAGCTATCACACCTTCTTCGAGCAGTACCTTGATAAGTACATCCCGCTGGTGCCGGGGGCCTGGCTACGCTACGCCGCGCGGCGCTTCTCTGCTGCCCAATGCAACGATGTCGACGCGCTAGCGGTGCCTTCACAGATCATGCTCGATGTGCTCACCCGCTATGGCATCCAGACTCCAGCCGAGGTGGTCCCAACGGGGATCGATCTAGATCAGTTCAGCCAGGGCGAGGGTATGCGCTTTCGTCAGCGTTGGGGTATTGCCCCGAGCCGTCCGCTGCTGGTACATGTCGGACGTCTGGCCTTTGAGAAGAATTGCGACTTCTTGCTGCGCATGCTGGTGCTGATCAAGGCCGAGATGCCTGACATCCTGCTCGTCGTCGCGGGCGATGGCCCGGCGCTAAAGCACCTGCAGCGGCTCCGAGACCGACTCGGGCTGCATGAGCAGGTGCTGTTCACCGGCTATCTGGCGCGCGACGGCTCGCTCGAAGATTGTTACAGCGCCGGCGCCGGCTTTGTCTTCTCCTCCTATACCGAGACTCAAGGCCTGGTACTGCTGGAAGCCATGGCCCTGGGCACCCCGGTGGTGGCGCTCGCCGAGATGGGCGCCCGCGAGGTCTTGCGCGACGGTCAAGGCTGCCTGATTGCCGAGCATGATGAAGCTCACTTTGCCCAGCAGTGCTTGAGACTGCTGCGCACGCCCAGGTTGCGGGCTGAGCTCTCCGCCAGCGCTCGCGCCTATGCCCAGCGCTGGTCGGCGCCTGTGCTGACCAACCAGATGCTGGCCTTCTATGCCGGTACGCTACTCAGGGCAGAGGTCGCGAAACAGCATGATCATGACGACAATACCCCGAAGCTTGCCGATATCAGGCTTCCCCATAGCACCGGGCTTGAGCCTTTAGACGCCGAGGCCGAGCCAAAGCGGAGCCCCTTATGAATACCGACGATGTGATCGATGCCTTTGAGCTACTCGGCGATTGGGACGCGCGCTATGAGTTTATCGGCGAGCTTGCACGTCAGCTCGTACCGCTGTCTGACCAAGAGTACAGCGACAGCAACCTGGTCCAAGGCTGCAATACGCGCACCTGGCTCACCGCCGCCCCCCAGCCTGCGGACCCGACCCGCATCGAATACCGAGCTGATGCCGAGACCCCGCTGGTGCGGGGTTTGGTGGCGCTCCTGCTCGTGCCTTTCCAGCATCAGACGCCAGAGCAGGTGCTGAATACCGACCCGAGTCATTACATCGCCCGCCTCGGGCTGGCCGAACACCTGAGTGCGAACCGGCGGGCTGGCATGGAGCACTTCCTCGAGCGTGTCTACCAGCTCGCGCGGGTGCAGCAAGGCTAAGCGGCTGTCTAGGTTCTACTTGCCGATGATCGCCTTGAACGGGCGCGCAAATCGGTAAGCCGTTGATGGACAGTGTCTAACGTCCATAGCGCGTCGCCACCCGGATGATGAAGCGCTTGTTTCACCGCAACGTCCATAGCGTGTTGCTACCCCGGATAATGAATACCCTGTTTCAGGGTAAGGCTCGCTGCCCTACGGGCGGGATAGCCGTTAGCTGATCGCGACACCTGCTAGGGTCTTGCCAGGGTTTTTGCTGAGATGGGCGAGCAGTGACGAGCGATCAGTCTTTGACCGCCTCCATCACGCGGTCAAGCCGCTCGCGGACCTTTGCGGCGAGCTCGGGAACCTTCGGGTTGTCAACGAGCTCGAGCACGGTGAGTGGGTTCATGAACAGCACGCGTACGTCGCCGTCGTCGTCCACTCGCACAACGACATTGCAAGGCAGCAGAGCGCCAATATCGGGTTCGGCCTTAATCGCCTGGTGGGCGAAGTCCGGGTTGCAGGCGCCGAGGATGCGATAGGGGGCCTGGTCGACACCGAGTTTGTTCTTCAGGGTCTTGGCAACGTCGATATCACTGAGCACACCAAAGCCTTGTTCGCTTAGGGCTGCGGTGACACGTTCGATGGTTTCGTCGAAGCCGGTGCTGACCTTGGTTGATACGCCATACATCATTTGGGGTTCTCCTGTGGGTGGGCGGGCAGCGCTGTCTGTGTCGACAGCGCCACCCGTTGGATCACCCTGGACGTGGGTCTGTTGGGCTCGATTTGCGAATAGGCTGTTTGCCACTCACCCCTCTGGTTAGCCTAAATCCGAGGCCATTGACCTTAGTAGGGGCTGCACCATGCGTTTTAGGCCCATTGCGGATTCAGTGCTGATGCACTCCAGTCGGTCTTGGCGTTTGCCTTAGGTAGCTCACAGCGTGGGGCGTGCTCGAAGAGCTCGACCCAACTTTCCTCGGCTTGTCCAACAGCGTCGAGGAGGCAGAGCGGGCCAGCGCTGTTGATGGCGGCCTGACGCCAGCGGTCGGCATCCTGTTTGCGTTTGGCGGCTCGGTGCTGCTCAGCCAAATGATCTTGGCGGCCAAGCTCGTCTTGGTGCTTCTGTTGCGAGATGAATTGTCGCGCGTGGAGCTCGGCGAGGCGTGAGAGTGATGTCATGAGGGTTCTCCTTTGGCTTGGCTGACGGCCGGGGCAGGGACGCTGTTGTTAGGTTATCGCGGTGTCAGTCCCTGCTGAGTCCGGCCGGCGTGGTATGGAGCGCGCGTCGGCGCCCTATTGCACCTGGATGTTCAGCACCTCCTCCCCGTCGGGGTCCGAAATATGCACCGCGCAGGCGATGCAGGGATCGAAGCTGTGGACCGTGCGCAGGATCTCGATCGGCTGTTGCGGATCATGCAGGGCATGACCGGCAAGGGCCGCTTCATAGGGGCCTTGCTGGTTCTGTGCATCACGCGGGCCGGCGTTCCAGGTGCTCGGCACGACGGCCTGATAGTTCGCGGT
>NZ_JAYESN010000205.1:0-5568 GCF_034860625.1 Lamprobacter sp. | reverse complement strand
GCTATCCGGCAGGTGGTCGAATCGCATCGCGCGCGCAATGCCCGAGTATTTGGTTCGGTGCTCAGCGGGCAGGATACCGACAGTAGCGACCTTGACATCCTCATTGATACGACGCCCGAAACGACGCTGATGGATGTGGCTGCGATTCAAGTTGAACTGCAACGCCTTCTTGGCATACCGGTGGATGTGGTCACTCCCAGGGCATTGGCCGACAATTTTCGCAGCAGGGTGCTCGCCGGGGCCTTACCGATGTGATGAGGGATTTGCGCGTCTCGTACTAACCGGAGGACATTCCTCACGCTATCGAGCGCATCGAGCGCTATACGGCGGACATGGATGAGGTGGGGTTCTTGAACAGTGAGTTGGTCCAGGACGCCGTGATCCGCACCATTGAAATCATCGGTGAGGCCTCGAACAATATCCAGCGTCTTGCGCCTGAGTTTGCCGCGCGGCACGATCATATTCCTTGGCAGGTCATGTATGCCATGCGTAATCGCGTCTAGCATGGATACCACAAGGTGGATACTGAAATCATTTTGGGGACGATAGAGAGCGAGCTTCCCGCGTTGTATGAACAATTCAGGCCCTGCTCGACGCTTAATCCCGTGTGCAACGTATGCTGAGTAAGCTGGCTGGTCGCCCAGAGACGGAGAACGACCAGTGCGCGTAGAACCATTGCCAGCAATGGCGAGCGCTGGGATCTGGAAGAAGTGCTGGTGAGCCTGGTGCATCCGCCCAGCACAACCATCGATACGCTGTTTGCAGGTGTGGATGCCGTGCTCGGTGCCTTCTACCGCGCCCTGCAGCGCCGCGACGCCCGCTGGGCGACGCCCTGGCAACAGGTGAATCTGTTGGTGAACCCCAATGGCCCATGGCACGACGGCGGCAGCGTGGATGACAACGGGCAGACCGGCCGCAAGCTGGCCATGGATCACTACGGCACTCGGGTGCCCAACGGAGCATAGCAAGTTCTGCAAATCCGCCGCGGGGTCCGCTTTGGTTTCCTCCGAGTCAGTGTTTGCCCACACGGCAAATTGTGTTTAAACATCATTGAGGCGATGGTCATGACCGATACGGTTCTTGATATCAAGCATTGGGGCATCAACCTTGGTGTGCGCCTGCCGGCAGCTGTGGCTCGTGCTGCGCACCTGCATGCCGACCAGCGGGTGCGTATTACGGTAGCAGTAGGCGTTGCTGCCGGGCACAAGGCCGGGCAAACCAGTTATGTGCTTTGCCATCAACCCAAGTCTTTCGACTGGCGTTTGCGCGGTGGTGCGCCGCATCCAATGAAAAAGAACGTGTTTTTTTCTTCTATCCGTGCAGTCAGATAATCGCGTGCTGGTATTGTCCCGGCATGCTTCGAATCCACCCTGTTGCGGCTGTCCGGCAGCTGCAGCGCCCGGGAGAACAGCCATGCGCCACGCTGCAGCTTTGCTCGCTCGACACGTTTTCGCATTTGCCCTGTCCCTGTCGTGTTTCTCCACCGCAGCTGCGGAAGAGGCGGATACCAGCGCAGCCCTGGACGCCGTTTTCGCGACCATCGAGGCCGATGCACCAGGGTGCAACGTCGGGGTAATCCGCGACGGCAACTGGACACACAAGGCCGGCTACGGCATGGCGAACATGGAGCTCGGTGTCGCCCTGGACGGCAGCCAGGTACATCGCATGGGCTCGGTGTCCAAGCAGTTCACCGCCCTGGCCGTACTGCTCCTCGCCGAGGAAGGCCGGATCGACCTGCAGGCCGATATCCGCGACTACCTTCCCGCGCTACGAGACTACGGTGCCAGCGTCACGGTGAATGCCATGCTCGGGCACTTTGCCGGCATGGGCGACTACGACCTCATCGCCGGGTCCTACGAGGGCCCCATCGCGGAAAACGCCGTGGATCTGCGCAACGCGGCGGGCGGGCCCTTTCGTCTGGGCAACGAGGACTACCTTACGATCGCGGAGTTCTATGACGTGGTGAAGCGCGTGCCCCTGGCGCAGGAGCCCGATCAGTCGTTTCGCTACAGCAACCTCGCCTACTTTCTCCTCTCCATGCTCGTTGAAGAGGTGTCCGGCGAAACGCTGCGCGAGTACGCCGACCGGCGCATCTTCGCGCCTCTGGGCATGCAGCACACTTTTTTCAGCGACGACCCGGTGGAGATCGTTCCCAACCGCGCTTCCGGTTACAAGGCCATCGAAGACGGTCGCTACGTGACCGACATGACCAACCTGTTCTGGGTCGGCGACGGTGGCCTGCACACGACGCTCGACGACATGCTGCTGTGGGACCGCAGCTTCTACGCGCCACGGGTCGGCGACCACCCCATGCAACTCCTCGCTCAGATGAACGCGCCGAACAGCCAGCACGACGCCCGCGATGCGCTGTACGCCAACGGGCAGTTTGTCGGCGAGGTACTCGGACAAAGCGGTTTCTGGCACAGCGGTGGCTGGCTGGGCACCTCGACCTACTACGCACGCTTCCCCGACGTGCGTACCTCTCTGGCGATGATGTGCAACGACGCGTCGCTGGATACGGACGCGCTTGTCGAGCAGGCCCTGGCGATCATTCTCGGAGGCAAGTATGAAAGCTGACATCTACCGTCTGCGCCGCAGCACCGCCGGTCTCCTGTGCCTGGCGCTGCTGCCGTGGCTCGGTGCCGCCGCACTGGACAGCAGCGGGGCAGCGGCTGAGGTCTCGTCGCTGCTGATCAGCAATGCGCGAATCGTCGACGGCAGCGGCACCGCGGCGCGACCCGGCGCCGTGCGCATCGTTGGCGACACGATTATCGCCGTGGGCGAACTCGCGCCACTGGCCGGCGAAGCCGTGGTGGATGCCGGCGGCCTCACGCTCACTCCGGGATTCATCGACACACACAGTCATCACGACGAAGGCCTTGCCGACCATCGTGACGCCCTGCCGCTGCTGACCCAGGGCATCACTACCGCCGTGTTTGGTCAGGACGGTTTCTCCGAATTCCCTCTGCAGGCGTTTCTCGGCGGTTATGACAGCGACCCCGCCGCGGTGAACGTGGCCTCCTACGTCGGTCACAACACGCTGCGCGCTGCTGTCATGGGTGCGGACTCCGAGCGCGAGGCGACGCCTGCCGAAGTCGAGGCCATGCGCGAACTTCTGCTGCCCGAGTTGGCTGCCGGCGCTCTTGGCCTGTCCACGGGCCTTGAATATGAACCCGGCATCCATTCCGCCACCGCCGAAGTCCTGGCGCTTGCCCGCGTGGCCGCGGAGCACGGCGGGCGCTACATCTCGCACCTGAGATCCGAGGACCGCTATGTCTGGGACGCGGTGGAAGAGATCATCGCCATTGGCCGCGAGACCGGCATGCCGGTACAGATCTCGCACATCAAACTGGCGGCAAAGGCGCTATGGGGAGAATCCGGTCGCCTGTTGCGCCGCCTGGACGCGGCGCGCGCCGAGGGCATCGACATCACTGCCGATGTGTATCCCTACGAATACTGGCAGTCCACCATGTGGGTGCTTCTGCCGGATCGTGATGCCGACGATCTCGAGGAAATCGCCTACGTTCTGCAAGAGCTCACACCGGCGGACGGCGTGATCTTCACACACTTTGCGCCGAACCCCGGGTACGTCAACACGTCCGTCGCGGACATCGCCTCCCGGCGCGGCACCAGCGAAGTGCAGACCTTCTCGGACCTGCTGAAGGAAGCCGATGCGTGGTCAAAGGCGAACGGTGGAGAGCAGGCCGAGTCGATCATGGGCCGCTCCATGAATGAGGCCGACATCAGCGCCTTCCTGGCGTGGCCACACAGCAATATCTGCAGTGACGGCGGCTACACGGGACACCCCCGGGGTCACGGAGCCTTCCCGCGGGTGCTGGCGCGCTACGTGCGCGAGCAGAGGGCGCTGAGTCTGGAGGATGCTGTTGCCAGCATGACGGCCCGCGCCGCGGCGCACCTCGGGCTCGACGATCGCGGTCGCCTGGCCGTCGGATTCAAGGCGGACCTCGTGCTATTCGATCCGGAAACGATCCAGGACAACGCGGGGATTCGCGACGGGCAGGTGCTCTCCACGGGCGTGATGAAGGTCTGGGTCAACGGACAGCTCGTGCTGGACGGAGAATCCGGGACCGGTCGACGCCCCGGGGTCGTGATCCGCCGCTAGCCGGCATGGTTCAGCGTGGGAACGCGACTGGATCAAGGCGGAACTACCGGTCAATGAGGCCACGCTCAGCCATGCACGTCGGACGCGGTTCAGACTGCGCCGGCGGCCATATCAACGCTGTCTGGACCTTGGCGCGGGACCTCGTGGAGGATACACACGGTGGTAGTCCCTTTGTGCGCAAAGGCGACCAGGCGACGGCGTCGGCGGCTACTGAGCAGCTTTTTCTGTATCTGCTGAAATCACTGCCCGCCATTCTTGAAAGTCAGCGCTGACTATCGGTCAATCGTATGCCTCTTCGGAATGGGGCAGGGCACCGATGGTTGACTGCGGATTGTATGACATGGACGCCGCGCCCAGTGCGAGATTTGTCAGCGGGCACTGGCGCCGGCCTATAGCACCTAAGCACTGATGTTGCCCACTACCGTTCTGGTAGGTGTCCACGTGAAGCGCACGGCATCGGGTTGCCTATAAGACGGTACCCGGATAGCGACAGAACCGATTGGGTCATCCGCCTCGCAAGCGTGGTGGGTTGGTTTCGCGGCAAATATCCGCGGGTTTTGGTCGGCGTCGACACCGCCTGTGGGCCAACGGGGATCCGGTAGGTGATGGAACGCCCCAGCAGGGAATTCATCGCGTCGTCGTCCGCCGCATCCGAGGCCAGGTAACTGTTCTCGGCATCCCGTTCCAGTAGGCCCTGCCACTCCAGAAAGCGGCCGACCCGGAGGGTGATGGTGCGCGCCAGTTGCGTGAGCTCCTGATTGTTCGGCGCCTTAACCCAGCGAAACCGGGTCCCGTCGGAGCGATCGAGGTACACGCCATCCAGGTACAGCATGTGAGCGCGCAGCCGCACCGCAGCGAGATCAGTAGGCCGCACAACGCCCCAGATCGAGATAGCCGACGCCGAGCGCGCGGTCGACTTCGGCGTCCCGACTGACCAGTACGATGCGCTCGTAACTTTCCAGCTCCACATCGAAGCGCTCGCTGCCGGTCGCCTCTTCGACCACGATCAGATCACCCTCGCGGCGCCAGCCTGCGGCGTGCAGCGTTTGCCAGCCGCCGTCGCCGGCGATGCGCAGGACGTAGTTGCCCTCGAAGTCGAACACCATGCGCATATCGGCGCAGTCACCGCGTTCTTCGGTGGACGAGACCGACCACTCACCGACCAGCGGGTCTAGGTCGGGGTCGGCCAACACCGCGTTTGCCAGTGCCCCCAGCAACAGCGAAGCTCCCAATAGCCCCTTGTTCATCACGTTCATTCTCCAGGGCCGATCGGGCCCGTGTTCGATAGAGGACTAAGTATAGGAAGTCCTAAATCCGTGACTTGGCAGCCGAAGTTTGCTGGATGATCTCGCTACCGGTCAAATCTCTTCGCGTGATGCCAGGTTTTCCAGTATTGCGGTAGCAATCAGCAGCGAGCGATAGCGTTGAGCGGCATTTTGGGGGAT
>NZ_JAYESN010000204.1:0-5635 GCF_034860625.1 Lamprobacter sp. | reverse complement strand
AAACAGCAATCCGTAAACGATAAGTCCAATGTTTGGACCCCCGGGGCTGGTCCGCGTTTTCCGAATTTTGTGCCTGAAATACCTAAGTCGACCGATCCCTAACATTCTTCTCGATAAGTTAAGTGCAGTAACACCAAGAGCAGGTCATGCGTATCTTTTTTTATTACTTGCTGATCAGTGGATTTGTGGCTCACATGGTTGGAGTGGCTGTTTTTCTTCATTTCCAATCAACTGGAGCATCGCTCTACCGATATCTCAGTAAAGGCATTGAATACCTAGATCATGACAGCTCACGATCTCGCCATATTGCTCGCTTCGCCCAGTTCGTGATGCTTGATAGTGGTCTTGTGACTGATCCAAAGACCGTTTTGTCGCACGATGTTGACTTTAAGTTGCCAATTTGGGAGGGCAATGGCGCTAGTGCGCTAAGGCTTGATACAGCTCCTCGATATACTTCTCAGGGGGAGCCGGTTCCGAGCGCTGACAAAAATCGCTGGCTGATCAGCAAGCAGCCTGAGCTGCGAGTTGTGAAGGTCGGTACTGTAGATGCGTTGACTCGCGCATTGGAGGCTGCGGAGCCTGGAACACAGATAGAACTTGAGCCTGGCCATTATCGACTGAATAGTCAATTGATGCTTGGGAGTCAAGGCTTGGCCGATGCACCGATAGTGCTTCGGGGCAGTGATATTGAATCGACGATCCTCACTATTGAGGATGGAGCCGGTTTCCTGATCGATGGGTCTTTTTGGACGCTCTCTGATCTGATTGTCCGCGGTCAATGTAGCGAAGGTTCTTGTCCTTGGCTGGTGCGTATCGAGGGCAAAGCTGACCATTTTACAGTGCGTAATCTCTTTGTTTCTGGTGTGGAGCGCTTAATTACGGCTGGATTTGATGATACACCACCATTGGAAGGGTTAACTGAGGGTGTAACCTTAGTCGGCGGAGAACTCGCTGATGTTGAGATAGAATGGCCAGAATATGCTATTCGCCGGCTTTTTATCGATCGTCTTCTCAAAAACGGTCTAGTCACACTTTGCTCCCAAGATGAGGCTGGGCCTGGCTGTGATAGCTCCGAGCTGTCAGATGCGATCAAGCGAGTTTCTCCAGGGGGCGTGGTTTTGATGCGCAGTGGTGTCTATAAGCAAGCTGCAACCATTGGTAAGGCCGATATCCATATCCTGGCCGAGCCTGGTGCAAGGCTCTATCGTAAGACTATCCAGGGTAAAGGTGCGCTAGTGGTCAGGGCGAATGTGGTGATTGAGGGGTTAACCTGTTCGCACATCAAGGTCGGCGATGGAAATGGCTGTTGTGTTCGACAGGAGCGCGGCGATGTTACACTTTTAGGTGTCCATTTCCATCATGCACAGATGGGGATGCTGACCGGCCACAATGGTGGTGAAATCAAGATATTTGACAGCTATTTTCACGATAGTGGTTATGACGAAAGTGGCAATCTCGGACATAACCTTTATGTCAACAGTGGCACTTTAAGTTTTGTTCGTTCTTGGAGTTTGTCTGCCCGTAATGCTGGGCATGAGATCAAGTCTCGTGCCGATGTGACCGTCATCAGAGATAGTTTAGTAGCGTCGTTAAATGCTAGGGATAGCCGCTTGATTGATCTACCTAATGGTGGTGTTTTCTTGCTTACGGGGTCTATATTGGGTGAAGGACCTGGTAGCGAGAACTGGGATCTTATCGGCTATGGCTTAGAGGGGTTAAAAAATGGTGCCGAAGGGCGTAGTCATCGCGTGACAATCCGGCGGAATACTTTTTATATTGATCGTGAGCGAGGTGGAAAATTGCTGAATACCGTTGCTACTGATGATATTGAATTCCGCGATAACGTGATTATTGGCGGCAAAGAAAAGCCTCCTGGGAATACCTATTATGGTAGCCGGTCGAAAGCTGCAGTGGGGGATTACCCCGTCCTGAAAGCACTGACTTTTTGAGCAAAAGTCCGATTTTCTGAAGATGCTATCCTCAGCTTAAAGAAATTTATTAGCTGCCCAGTACATAAAAAACGCGAAGACCATCAGGTTGACCAATAGGCCAACAGATGCAATGTAACCAAGAAATAAACGCAACGCTGTCGTTGCTCTAGGCTGTCTAGCAAACATGCACAGACTCTCTCTTATTGCTTGCTTCCCCTATGACGAGACGAGACCGCGATCCAGCCCTTGTGCAGCAGATGCTGTGCCAGTAATGCTGGCGGCATGCGCAGACTATGATAGCGGACCTTTGCAGCTTGGGCGGCAAGACCTTGGGTCAGGCTCAGTCCAGTATCGGGGAGCCGTGGTGGGCAGATGCGCTCAAACGTCCAATCGAACGCCACACGAGCGGCGATTGGTGGTTTGGAGAGCGTTAAATCCATGGGTATCGGAGTTTTCAGCCAACTGTGGCAGTAGTGTAATGCATACCAGAGCAGGCGAGTGGCTTGATGTTGGTGCGCGCGCTCAATGAGTGCCTGCCAGTCAGCATTGGAGCGCAGGTAGGTGCGCAGGAGGGCGTCGATATCAACCAAGCCGCGTAATTCGCCGTCGAGTTCTGAGTCTTGGAATAGGTGAATGATGGCGTGGATGATCTGGTCCGCAGGACAGAGTACGAGAAAGCGTGAGCCAGTGATGGGGCGCAGGTCCGAGAATAGCAGCTTGTCATCCGCGCGGGTTTGGCTGGTAATGGGAGCAATTGTGTGATGTAGGTCGACTTCAAGGGGGTGCCCGGGATAGCGCAGCGGCGGCAGTTCATGGCTCCATTCACGATAATAGCGCTCATCGTAGGCGTCTTTGGCTTCAGCTTGCCAGCCGGCTGTCTTCAGGGCGATTTCAGCGCGATTGAGGTCGGCGCGACGCACCAGCAGATCGACATCATTGGGGCTCCGCCCTCGGGCTTGAGGTATGTCCTGGAGCAGATAGGCGGCCCCCTTGAGCAGGGTGATCGGAAGATCACTGGGTAGCGCGCATTCCAAGTCGCGTAATTCGGTCCGCACCAGGTGTGCACGGTAGGCTGCATAGTTGATCGCGGCCTGGAGATGGTCGCGTACAGGTTCTGGGATCGCTGACCACAGGGCTTCGTTCACGCGGAGCCGATGAGAGAGCATCCCGAGCACTCTGGCTTGACGGGCGAGGCGCAGTGTGCCGTCCCAGTCGGCGAGCTGCATTTGCTGCGCGTACTCGGGCGCGCCGAGCAACGGAAGCAGGTGTTGGCCAGCTGGCATGGGCAGCCTAGCCTTGGATTGGGTGTTGGCTTCAGCCGGCATGAATGGATGGGTCGATATTGGTCGGGGCTGGACCTCAGATGGCATCGACGGATGTTCCTTCGCTGGCCTTGTCGAGTAGCCTGTCGATCTGGCTGATAGCCGCGTCAAGATCACTATAGTGCAGTGCGTAAGCCGGGCAGGCGGCGATGACATTGGCAATGGCCTCGAAGCCGATTGCGCCGAGCAGATGATAGTTGAAACTGTTGAAAGCGAGGTGGGCAAAGGCGTCTTTACCAGGCAGGCGATGGCTGTCGAGCGCAGCGCCGGCTTGGAAAGCAGGGAAGATCACTAATGCAGGGCGAGCGGGATGGTGAACCGCATCGGCGCTCGCGTCGTTTGCTGCTAGATGCGCGACATCGCCCTTGCGGGTACCAGTAAATAGCGGGCCAATCACCGCTTTATCAGAAAAGGCGCGAATGACTTCGACTGATTGGTTCTTGAGTGCGACCGGTTTAAGCATGGCGATGAGATCGCCGGTCTCGGGTCGCAGAACGCCGAATTCATCAGAGAGCAGCCTAAACCCGCGAAGCATCATGGCTGCGGCGAGGGTGCTTTTGCCGGAGCCGGGCGGTGCTGCCATGATAACAGCCCGCTTGCCTTTAGCCAGTACGCCAGCGTGTAGCAACACATATTGATTGGCGCGTTGGCCGAAGCACCAATTGACTCCCCATTCAAAGAGCGGTAGGGCATTTGCTAGTGGAAAGGGGTCAAAAGGCTGAATACCATCAATGCGGAATTGCGATTGTGAGCGAATGAACGCGCGCGGGTTGCGCGGTCGGGTCACCTCGACATGATAGTCGGCGAACTTGGCTTGAGAGGATTGCGGAAGTCGGAAAGCACCATAAGTGCTTTGCAACGATTGCGCGAAAACCTTGAGGGAGCTTCGCACGCGCACGGTGGCCGCGCCGTAGACAATGGCGAGATGCCCGGCGCGGCATTGTTGGAAGATCTCGTGGAACTGCAGCTCACGTAACCGCGGGTTCAACACAGCCATCAGCGAACGATGCCAAGCATGTTGAGCATCGCTAAGAGCCGTGTTGCTTCTGGCGCACTGGGATTAAGCTGAAGCTGGTTCTGCAGGATGCGGTAGATCTCCTCCTTCGATGCCGCCTGCCCGCTGTTGCTTTCAATCAGCGTCTCATAAACGAGTGCGGCTGATGCTGTTAGGATATGTGTTTTCCATGTCGTCTTGTCAAAGAGAACGCCGCCATCATCCATCATGTAATATAGATGCTTAAAGTGCGGCACAGTGTTAAACGATTCTTTGGAAATGGTTCGTTGAACTTGCCGTTTGAGCGTTGACTGAACTCCAGCAAGATTCGGCTACGAGCGTACTTTCACCTTCGGAAACATACTTTTTTGTGGAATTGTAATAAACAGTAGGATCATTAGGATCGCCAGAATTGCTTGGCTCAAAAATTCGCCCATCGCTGCTGACGAGATTGCCTGTCTCTATCTGATTTCCATCAACGTCTGTTTCTGTTTCTTTTGAAACACTCACCACCGAATCTTCACGGCAGGTCGAGGACGTTGCGGCAAGAGCTGTTCCGTTCGGTAATGTGTAAATGACTGGGGCGACAGTCGCTGCCTTCAGTAAGCGTCGACGTGCATTTTGTTGCTTTTGTTTGGCATCGCTTGCCTGATCTGCCTGTGTCGTTTGATCTTGTTCAGCCGTGCTTGCATTATAGTCTTCTGAACGCATTTTTGACCGCTCCTGTGTAGGGTTTTCGACTGCTCTTAGGCATCCCCGCGAGCGAGGCTAAGTGCCATGAACAGAATAAAGTCACTGTTTTCGCTTAAGTGACTAAGTTGAATGCATTTTCCGCGCCTAGTCTCAGTTTCACTTCAAAATCAGCTCCCTAGCTTTGCCTTGTGAGCTTAGTCCAGCTGATCACTCGAAGCATGTGTCAAGTTTTCTGACATCTCCCTGGCCAGAGTCTTCAGGCGTTGCCATAGTGTAGCCGAAAGTTAGGTTTTTCTGATGGAGTCGATAAGATGAGCATCACCCAGTTCCAAGTTCCTAACGCGTGCTGGAGAAGCTGGATACTGCTAGGTCTGCTGGGTTTGACGTTGCTCTCAAGCAGCAGTTCCTGGGCCAACAACCTCCCCACCACCATCGAGCGCGTCAAGCCCTCGGTGGTCGGCATCGGCACCTATCAGGAAACGCGGCAGCCGCGGGCGCAGATTCGTGGCACCGGCTTTGCGGTGGCGGATGGTCGCCATGTGATCACTAACTTTCATGTGGTTCCCGATAAGCTTAACAGGGAGCGGAAGGAGTTCTTGGCGGCGTTCGTCCCGGCTGGCGGGTCGCAGGCGCAGGCGCGTGGAGCAACGATGATCGCGCAGGATGAGGCGCATGATCTGGCGCTGCTGCGCATT
>NZ_JAYESN010000203.1:0-5648 GCF_034860625.1 Lamprobacter sp. | reverse complement strand
TCATCCTCGCTGCTCGCGATCGGATAGAAGCTCCTGTCCAACAGCTGCTCGAGCGGGTAGGGGCAGCTTGGTGGAAAGTCAACTTCGTCCAAACCCGTTTCATCGGCGGCCCAGCGCACGGCGCTCTCGTAGGCGTCTTGCAGTCTCTCCGGCAGTTTTGTTTTTAGGCTGGGGCTATCACGCAGCAGCCGATCAATCCGCTTGCGCTGTTCGATTAGTGTCCGCTCCCAGCTTTTTGTTCGATGACTGGGTTGATGCTGCCACTTGAGCAAATGCGCGATGAGCACGGCGAGGCGACTTTCCAGCGCACGCAGCTCGGATTTGCTCATTGCCTCAAGCTCCTCGGCCAAGTGCTCCAAGTCAAGCTGGTCGAGGCGCCCCTCGCGGACCAAGCGCGCGCTTTGTGTCAGCCAGGCATGGAAATCTTGGTCGTAGAGTGATGGCTGCATTGGGTTTCTCGCAGAGGCGAAAAGAACCTGTCAAAGTCGTCTTGATGATCAGTTAGGGGGTGGACCGTATCGGCAAGGTACTGTTCCAGCCGGCGATTCATAGCGGAGACTCTGTTTGCGCATCATGTGCTCCTCATGTCGAAGGCGTCTCTCCTGCAGGCAAACTCTGGGCTAATTTTACTGTGAGATGCCAGCCCGCCAGCAGGCATAGACGACCCCCGCATGCGTGCGGCTCGGAAGCCGCTCGCGCGGAAACCAGTCAACCTCCTGAAATTCATGATTGAAGTCGATGCGTTCAAGGGGTAGCCGATTTGGCAGTGGTACCGGATAGGTGCGCCATCGAAAAACAAAGGGCACGATGATCTCAACGACCCGAAAGCGCTGTTCATTCCTCCAGTCGGTGCCGTCGACCAAGGTAAAGACTCGGTCGATGGGCTGCCCTCGACAGAACTCCTCCTCCGTCTCCCGGATCGCCGTCGCGAACAGCGATGCGTCTCGTCGAGATCGCCGGCCGCCTGGGATGCTCCAAGCGCCTTTCTGCGGGCGATGTGCACGCCGCCCCAGCAAGAGGTAGCGGGTTCCGTCCTCGTCGGCAAAAAACAGGATTCCAGCGCCTTCGTACATCGTTCCCCCCAAGCAACGGATCACATCAACCGACCAGGCAAAAGCGTTGCCGGATGCGTCAAATCAGGCTGCGCTGCCTCAGGGCGCTGCGCAAGCGCCTGATCTAGAAAAGCCGGCCCGCTTCGCGCGTGGACTGCAGACGCCCTGAAGTCAGTACGGAGAATAGCATCAGCGCTCTGGCTGTGGAACCTGTTACGCCTGATGGCGTTTTCAATAATCACTTTTTCATCTTTTTAGGTATCAATGACTTGCGCGCCGTAAACAAAAATAAATTAAATATATTAAAAATTATTTGATATAAAACAATGGCTTATCTGATATAAAAATTAAATATTAAAATGGGAAATAAAGCTTGACTCAGTGAATGAAGAGGTTCTAGCATTCACCTCAATCGACCGATTGAACTCATTCAGGAGAGACAATGGCCCGTGCCATTTCGATGCCGATACCCAGACCGTCAGGTCCCCGCAAGACCGTTCGGCAGCAGCTCGATCCACTCGTGGCTTACTGGTCCCTGCGGTTATTGATCAAGCTTCGCTTCTGGCAGCGGCTCTCCGGATACCCTGATGCACTGACCTTCGATGGCGAACTGCTTCGCACACTCGGGCTTGGCCGCTACGAAGATCAGGAGATGACGCCGAGTGCCTTTCTGCGCCTTATGAAAGAGCGTCTGCAGGTGCTAACGGCCAAGCAGCCTGAGTTGGTCCTTGAGTCACTGCACGGTCGGCTGCAGCGGGACTTGGGACTCTCCCAGATGGAATGTCGGATTCTGACCCTGGTGTTGGCACTCTGCGCTTACCCACCTTTTACTCGCCTGACCGATGAGTTCGGGGAAATTCCGCGTTCGGATGCGATTGCCGCCATTGCTGCGGCACTCGCGGTACCGGTCCCTGCGGTGCGCAAGGCGCTCTCACCCGAGGGCTACCTGGCGCGTTCCGGCCTGCTGCGGATCAGTCTAGGCGGCGCCGACAACCTGGCAGAAAAGTTCCTGCCCCTCGACGGACTCGATGCCTTGCTGTTCGAGGCCCGCATCTCCGTCGCCACCCTGACGCGACGCTATTTTGCGCCAGCGCCGCGCCCGACGCTCAAGCGGAGCGACTATCAACATCTGGAGGAGACGCTGAACGACCTGCTTGCCTATCTGCAGGGCGCCCAGCAACGCCGCGAGCCCGGCTGCAATGTTCTTATCTATGGTCCGCCCGGCACCGGCAAGACCGAACTCGCCGGCGTCGTCGCTCAGGCGCTCAAGCGTCGGCTGACGACCATCAGCAGCGCCGATGTCGAGGGCGATGCGATCAGCGATGCCGGTCGCATCGGCGCCTATCAACTCGCGCAACAGACCCTTTCGCGTCAGCCGGACAGCCTGATCCTTTTTGATGAGGTCGAATCACTGCTGGCGTTTTCCTGGCTGGGGGCCTTATTCGAGACCGATCTGCCCACCGCGAACAAAGGCTTCACTAACCAACTGCTAGCCACCAATCCGGTGCCGGCGCTGTGGATCGCCAATGATATCGAGGACATGGACCCGGCCTATGTGCGCCGTTTCGACCTCGTTATCGAGATGCCGGTACCGCCGCAGTCGGTGCGTGTTGGCATCGCCAATCGGGCGCTCGATGACCTGGGCGTCAGCGAGTCCTTCGTCCAAGCGCTTGCGCGCCAGCCAGCAATCGCTCCGGCACATCTGACCCGCGCGGCACGGGTCGTGCGGCTGTGTACGACGGGGACGTCGTCCCATGCCAGGGGTAAGGACGCCCAGACGCGCCATGAGGCTCAGCTCAACCGTCTGCTCAGCGGCACGCTGAAGGCGCTGGGTCACGCCACCCCCTTGGTGACAGGCCGCTCAGCGGTCACCGCCTATCGCGCGGATCTGCTCAATCCCGATCGCCCGATCGAACCGGTGTTGAGGGGGCTCGCCCAGAACCCACAGGGCCGGCTCTGTCTCTACGGGCCACCCGGTACTGGCAAGAGCGCCTTTGCCGCCGAGGTCGCGCGTCGGCTCGAGCGGCCCTTGTTGAGCAAGCGCGCTTCCGATCTGCTCGGCGCCTACGTCGGCCAGACCGAGCAGGCGATCGCGGCGATGTTCGCCGAGGCGCGCGCGGACCAGGCCATCTTGCTGCTGGATGAGGCGGACAGCTTCCTGCGCTCGCGGACCTCCGCTCAGCAAAGCTGGGAAGTCACCCAGGTCAACGAGTTGCTGACCCAGATGGAGGCCTTCGACGGCCTCTTCATCTGCACCACCAACCTGGTCGAGCAGCTCGATGCCGCCTCGCTACGCCGGTTTGACCTCAAGCTGCGCTTCGATCCGCTGCGCAGCGAGCAACGCCTCAGCCTGTTCGCGCAAGTGCTGCGCGAGCAAGGCGTCGCCAACCTGGACGAGGAGCGTTGGCGCGGGCCGCTGGCCAGCCTGGACGCGCTCACGCCCGGCGACTTTGCTGCGGTGATCCGCCAGCTGCGGATCGAGCAGGCCGACTGGACCCCAGAACTCTTATTGGAACGCTTGCGGGGTGAATGCGAGCACAAGCGCCAGGGTCAGGGCCGCCCAATCGGGTTCGCGGCGTCTTTTTGATCTCCCTGAACACCGCGGTGTGCGATGTGCTCTGTCGCACTGATCCGGCATCCTGAGCCGGTTTCTGCCCTGACCTGAGAGGTACTGCCTGCGCTTGTTGTCCTTGCACGTCCTCGCGATCCTTTGCCACTTTCCTAAAGGAGATTCACATGACCCCCAGTGATGCCCTGGTCCGCCGCGATCTTGACCAAGTCCCCGCCGTCGAGCGCCGGCTTGCCCGGCTGACGTTGCAATTCGTCCTTAGCGATGGTGCGCTGCGAAAGCGCTTGAGCGACAGCGATTTCACCACCCCGCTGTGGACATTGACCCAATGCCCGCTGGAGCCTGCGGCGCTCGGTTTCTTCGATGCCGCGCTGGCACCCAAGGAAACCAAGCTCAACGCCCGGGTGCGCAATGCGCTGCGCGCCCTAGCCACCGAGATTGAGGAGACCGATAGCGACAATAACAATGACACCGACAACGATGAGGATGACGAGGAGGCAGAGTGGCTGCTCCACTCGCAGCGCGGCAAACGCGAGCGCGCCCGGCCCCGGCAGCGCCGTCTGCGCCTGTTCTATGCCGGCTTATCGCGTGCGGTACTCGAACCCCTGATCGCGGCCGACGGCGAAGAAGCCGTCATGCCACTCGCCAGTCTACTCGAGCGCTGCCTCGATCTGCCCCCAGCTGGGGTGAAGCTGCTCGATAGCCTCATCTTGCGCGAGCACAACAAGGCGCTTCGTCAACTGCTGAACGCAGCCCGCCTTGATCCCTATTTGCCGAGCGAGCACCGCGCCGACATCGCCGCACTGCTCGGCATCGACGAACAGGCCCTACGCCCGCTGCTCACCAAGGACAGCCCGCTGCGCGCGCTCGGGCTGATGGACCACAACCGCTCCTTTCACACCGATCTGGAAGACTATGTCAGCGCCAGCGACCTGCTGCGTGAACTGATCGACCCGAGCCAGAAGACGAGCCAGCACTGCTCGCGTTCTTGCTTGAGCCGGCTCCTGCGGCGGACTGGTCCTTGAGTGCCTTTCCGCACCTCCAGGATCAGGCCCGGCGCGTTCGGGGCGTGCTGAACCGCTCCGCGCGCGATGGGGTGGCCGGGGTCAATGCGCTCTTCTACGGTCCGCCTGGTACCGGCAAGACCGAACTGGCGCGCGCCATCGCCGCAGACAGTGAGCTGAAGGCTTTTCAGGTGCGCAGCGCCGACGAAGATGACGACGGACTCAGTCGCCACGGGCGCTTGTCAGCGTATCTCTTGGCCCAACGGCTGCTGGCCCGACGCCGCGACGCGGTGATCATCTTTGACGAGATCGAAGATGTCTTCGCCCAGCAGTTCGATCTTTTCGCGCTGTTCAGCGGCCGCTCGCCGGCTGGGGAGCAGAAAGGCTGGACCAATCGCATCCTGGAATCCAATCC
Source organism: Lamprobacter sp. (assembly GCF_034860625.1). Classification (NCBI taxonomy): domain Bacteria; kingdom Pseudomonadati; phylum Pseudomonadota; class Gammaproteobacteria; order Chromatiales; family Chromatiaceae; genus Lamprobacter; species Lamprobacter sp. The sequence goes on along the minus strand of NZ_JAYESN010000203.1, from coordinate 608 downwards.
GGTTCCGACCATCTGGATCACCAACGAAGTCGATGGGCTGGACGATGCCTTTAAGCGCCGTTATCTGCTGCCAGTTTCCTTCGTCACCCCGCCACGCTCGATGCGCCGGCAGATGGCGGAGCGGCATCTGGGCACCCTGACCCTCGCGCCGGCCTTGCTCGATGAACTGGCGGGGGATGACCTGCTGACCCCGGCCCAGTTCGCCTCCGCGCGGCGGCTGGCCGATCTGCAGCCGGAAGTGCCGGTGGAGACCAGCATCCGCGAAGGCGTGGCCGCCTGCCGGCACCTATTGCACGGCACGCCAGCGCCCCGGCGACGCGAGAACGCCACCGCTTTCGATGTCGCTTACCTCAATGTGGGTGGCGGCATCGCACCGAATGCTTTGGCGCGGGCGCTGGAGCGCGAGGGCAGCGGGCGGCTCTGCTTTTATGGACCACCCGGCACCGGCAAGACCGCCTTTGCCGAGGTGCTGGCTGATGCGTTGGATCGGGAACTGGTCGCGCGCCAAGCCTCGGACTTGATCTCGCCTTATGTCGGCGAGACCGAGCAGCAACTAGCGCGCTTGTTCGCCAGTGTCGATCCCAAGTGCTCGGTGCTGCTGCTCGATG
>NZ_JAYESN010000202.1:0-5710 GCF_034860625.1 Lamprobacter sp. | reverse complement strand
TTCTTCAGGCTTGGATAGCGCCCGGATGCGGGCCTTGGTGCCTTCGGGCACCTTGAGGGATAGCTGCTCGGGATACTTCATCGGCTAGGCTCAGGCTAGGTTGGTGGATGCCTATAGCCTAGCCTAAGCCTAAGCTCATCGCCTAGGTTGCGCCTAGGTTCAGCCTAGGCTCAAGGTTTGTCCAACCTTCGCGCCGCGAGCGATTGCGCATAATGGCCATTGTGTAAAGTGGGCGAAATCCGATAATCCGAATAGAGACAGGCGCTTAGCGTTTTTCGGCCTGATTATTGTGCACTCGGCGTTGTCCAGGTTTCGCTAAGTGGCTGATTCTCGCCTTTCGGTGGCTGATATCACGTCCGCCTGTCCGGTGTTGTCCATGCCGGTGTCGTCAGCCAATCGTAGACGTCGAGGGCGAACGCCCAAGGGTTGCCTTCGGTGTCGGGCATGGCATCGACGTAGCTTTCAGCCCATTGGCCGCTCACCAAATCAAGGCTGTCGAGGGCCATGTGCTGTTGCTGTTCGGGTGTCTGCTGAAAGAACCATTCTTCGGGTGTCATGGTGCCCTGCTGCGCGTTGTTGGATCAGGTGGTACTCGGCACGACAACAAAAACAATCATGTCTCACGGTGAAATTTACGGACTGCCCGCGCCCACGAACAATGCCCGTGGTGCGCAGCGGCAGAAGTACCTTGGCGCCTTGGCGTGTCGTTTTTGCAAAGAATCGCGCGTTGTTTTTGGGTTCTCTCTCGCGCGCGCGCGCGCGCGCGTTGGCGGCTGAAAATTGGGAGTCAGCCGACGACAACCGTCATCCTGTTGTACCGCTTGCCTGTCTGAGACTGCGCTTGGCCGTGAAAGGTGATCGAGATCAGACTGCCGATCTCGGCGTCTTCTGCCCGTAGCCGCTCTAGAAGCCACGGTGTCAGCCACACAGCCGTTACCTGTCCGCTCGGTGTCTGCACGAGTGCCTGATGCTGCGGGCCGAACGGCCCGGACTCTTGGCGACTGCCGACAATCGCGCCTTCAAGCACGTTTCCGGGTTCGGGCCGCCAGGTGTCGATCTCGGCACTCAGCCGCGCCTTCTCGCGCAGTCGGGCTAAGCGATCGGTGTCGATGGCGACGGGTGAAACTTCGGTGGTGGCCGATATCACGTTGGGTTTGGGCATGTGCCCGACGAGATTGTTCATGGTGGTGTCCGGGTTCTGATGGTTGCGGTTCTCGGCGCTCGCAGCTCGAAGCAGGATCAGTAAGACTCTTACAAGCCCTGCTTCGAGCAGACGCCCGTCAGGCGGCTTGTCGGTACGTCGGTGGGCCGTCTGCGCGCCCTGAACTCGAAGCAGCGCCTATAAGCTCTTTACAAGCCCTGCTTCGAGCTACACGCCCACGGCTGTCGATAAACTCGCGCATGGCGCTGAATCCCGGCAGCTTGATCTCGCCGTCGCGGGTGATCTTGGCGTCCATCGCAAGGGTGTACTTCATGCCCTTCTGCCCTGTGCCCTGAATCCACAGCCCAAACTTGGCGAGTGTGTCGCTCGCCCATCGCACAGGCGACGATGGCGCTTTCGAGAACCGGGTGATCCCACAGGACTCAAGGATGGCCGCGTGTGGCGATGCCTTCAGCGCGTGCCATGCCGCGAGCGCCGATTCAGCGGTGATCGTGCCGTCGCCGGTGTCAGCGTCGATCCCGAGTGCAGAGAACAAGGCTTGGATGGACTCACGGCGAGCGCCGTCGTGGTGGCGAGCCGCGAGTGGTACGCCCAACTCGGACTCGGACTGATCCCGTTCGCTCGGTGCCGGTGCGATCAAGGCATCTTCGAGCCGCTGAACTTCGCGCTCTAAGCGCCCGTCCCGCCACACGTCCACGGCGATGCTCGGCAGCTCGCCATCGGTGATCCCGGTAGCCTGCCGCACGTCGAACCGGGCCAACTCGGCGGATTCGGCCTGAGTCAGCCGGTGGGCCTCGCGGTGCTGCGCTGCCGTCTTGGCGTCGATGTCTGCCGCTTCGGTGATCGCCACACGCTGTTCATCGGCCAACTGCCGCTTGGCTTCGCGGTGCAGCGCGCGTCCGGTGGCGTTGTTGCCCGTCTGCCCGCGCTCAACCGTCCATCCACGGTGTTCGAGCAGATACCAAAGGTGATTGGCATAGCAGTTACGGGTGGCGTTGGCCGCGACGGTGGCCGCGACACAGTGCCGATCGAAGTCCGTCGCCGGAACTGCCGTGATACTGCCGTCGGATAGCTCGGTGATCCGCCGCGATGCAGCGCCCAAACCGTTCAGGATCGCGCCTGCGCTCGTGGTGTCGCTTTTGAATCCGTGCCCGCTGATGCCGATCGTCCACGTCGTCGCGGTGCGATCCCGCAGCAGGGCTTGGTTGAACTGCGACGGCAGGACGGTGCCGGTGTAGATCGCGATGTGCTTCGTAAAGTGGGCGACGTTCAGACTCACGCCCGACTCAACAGCCGGACTCAGCAACAGCACGTCGATGTCCGCCACGCCCGCGTTGATGTCGGCCAACAGCGCCACGGCTTCGTCGGTGCCCGCTGTCGCGCAGCCCGGTTTCTGATGGATGGCGACAATCTTCTTGTCCGGCCAAACTGCCCGCAGCCGAGCCGCTTGTCCGGCCACTTGGTTTGCGGTGTCCATGACACCCAAGACATGCCCGCCCTGGGCCAATGCTTCGTCCAACTGCGCGAGTGCTTCTGAGTCAGAAGTGAAGGTGCCCTTCAAATCGCGCTCGGCTTCTGCGATTACCCATACCGTGATCGGCTGCCGCGTCAGCTCAGCGAGCCACCACACGTCTCGAGTGCTCAGATCGGCATCCACGCCCACGGCAATCTCAGCGCCGCTCATGGCCGCGCCTAGCGCCTGCCACACGTCCCGGCCCTTGGTGCCCTTGAGCGTTCCGTGCGGGTTGTGGACTTCGGCCACACAGCGCCCGATCTCATCAATCAGCAAGACCTTGGCTTGCAGCATCGCATCGGCATACTTCGGGTTGGCGATGCTGTTCAGGCAGATCGCCAGGTGCGTCTCGCCCGCGCCCGATTGCAGGTAGTCGGCAAGATTGAGCCGATCCTTGTGGGCAAGATCGGCTACCAAGCTCTTTCTCGGTGCGATCGCCACGGTGCCGCGCAGATCGGCTGCTTGTGCGATGGGCTTCAAGATGCCCTGAGTCTTGCCCGCGCCATGCGGTGCTTTGACAAGGTGGATACCGCCCTGCTGCTGAATCGCCGCCGCAATCTCTGCCGGTGACGCTGCCGCCCGGTACGTCGCGCCCATCGGCAGCGCCGATGAGTCAAGCTGTACCGCCTTGATTGCCGCCGTCCGTGTCCGCTGCCGATCATGCTCGATAAGGGCCGTCAGATCGTCGGCATCAATCGCCGGGTGCGAATCGCAGATCGCCTTGTGCAGCGCCCGATAGCTTGTCCTGAACGGCGCTCGCCATTTGTGCCGCATGTACACGGCTCGGGCATGGCCTTGAGCATTGGCATCATCGGCCTTGCTCAGTGCGTCGAGTGCTTCAATCAGATCGCCCGCAATCTCTAGGGCTTCGGTGGCGAGCACATAGCGGGTGCTCGTGCCCACGTCATAGAGTTTGCAGCCGTTCGGCGTCTTACTCAGGATGCCCGCCCAACTGCTGCTGTCCCTGAAAGTGGCCTGACAACGCAGCCGTTGATGCTTCGACGCCAAGAACTCAGCAACCGTCATGGTGCCCTTCTCAGTCTCGATCCGAGTGTGCATCCGCAGTGCAGAAGCGTTCTCGAAAGCGAGTCTCGGCTGCCGACGCGCCCGGATGCCTACAAGGTTGCCTTGGGCCGCTGATCCGCCCTGCTCGCCTTCGTCAGCCGGATCGTGCTTGATCACGGTGCAGCCGGTGGCCTTGCTGAAGTCGGTGATCTGCTCGGCTGTCGCTTCTGCGAGTAGCGCCGCGCCGCCGCCATCGTGAACGGTGATCTCAGCCGGTGCGAGAATCAGCCCGTCACGAACGTCCGGTGGGCCGCTGAAGACTTCGCGCCCGCCTGCCCATACCGAGGTGTCGATCAGGGTTCGGCGCAGCTCAGCGCCCGCCTTTGACGGCTTGATGAAGCCATACCCTGCCGCCCACAGCCTGATCTGTGCCGCGTTGCGCATATCGTCTAGCTCGGCTGCCGTCGGTGCCCGATCGAGAACGATGGTGGTGTGTTCACCGTGCGCCTTGCCGCCGCCGATCGGTGATCCGTCGGGCATCCGCGCCCGAGTCGATGAAGACGGCATGACAACGCGGGCCGCGCCGCTGAACTCGGGAAACACTGAGCAGAGCAGCGCCCATCGGCCCGGTTCGTCCAGGGCGAGCAGATCATCCGGCATCGCCGGATCAGGATCGAAGTCGAGCAACAGCAGCCGCGACGGTGCGAAGTGGTGCTTGAGTCTCGCGAGTACGGGCTTGCCGTCGATGACGTGTGTGCCGGTGGGATCAAGGCCGCGCGACTTCAAATCGTTCTTCGGCAGGATCAGGTACTCGGCATCGCCCATCGCCGGGATGTGCCCGAGGATGATGCACTGCGCCGTGGTGAGTCCCGCCAACAGCTCGCCGTGCTGCTGTGCGATCTCAGCCGGTGTGCCGGTGTAGGTGATGGTGCGAGCGAGATACCGCCCTGAGTGGCCGCTGACGATCTTGTGGACTTCGCCGCTTGTGGCGGTGAACGTCTTACCCGCGGGCTTGCCGTCGAGTCGTTTCAGCAGCGTGATAAACGCTGTTGGCTGCTGATTTTGCGGGCTTAGTGTACAATCTACACTGTTGGTGGTGATGGTTGCGGTGATGTTCGCGCAGTGTTCGTAGGTGTTCACTTTTTGGCATCCTGCCCCCTTGTCGCCCTACGCTCGATTGTCCTATGCTGAAAATGCACTCGCGGTTGCGGAGTCGTGAGTGTGCCAAGAAAGCTAGGGCGACTATGAGCGTTTTAGCGTCTCGGGAGCAAAGCGCATTGGGACGAGATTGGCGTCATGGCCCAATGTGCGGGTAAGAAATAATCCGTTTGAACGGCTCACTCAGTAATGGGTGGGCCGTTCGCCTTTATAGTCCATTGCCACAATCATACCCTGCTTTTGTATAGGCGCAAGCGAGCGCGCAGCAGCGAGTGCCTATTGAGCAAGCCATTGATTGCAAAGCGTACTAACCTGTAAGTACAGGGTGCAGCGCCATCTACAGGCAAACAGCACCCAAACGACACCCAAACAGCACCAAACGCTTAGAGCGCACCCAACTCGCCCTGCTCGGCTTGGTTGTCCCGCTCTGCGAACTGCCGCGCCCACGTCTTGATCTGCGTCGGGATGCTGTGTGGGTTGGGCCGCCGCCCGGTGCGCTGTTCGAGCGCGTCTGCGATCTCGGCTCGGCTGAATCCCTGCTGCTTCATCTCGATCGCATGGCGCCGATCGGCGTCTGAGTACCGGGTATTGCGCCCGGCGTTGGATGCCTGCTTAGGCCGATCGGGCTGATCCGCTGCCGTGGACACCGACTGTTCATTGGTGAATGGCGCTTTCGCCGCTTCATTGGCCGATGGTGGCCGTTCAAACGGTTGTTGCGCCGCCCATCGCCTAGGCGCTTTCTCTAATGCGCTCAGCCGTTGCTCGATTGAACCTAGGCGCTCGGCTAGGCTGTCACCTAGGCTCAGACTAGGCTCAGGTGCGGGCTGCCCTTCAAGCGCGTCGATCGCCCGCAGCAGCACGGACACAAAGGG
>NZ_JAYESN010000201.1:0-5735 GCF_034860625.1 Lamprobacter sp. | reverse complement strand
CAACGCGCTCGCGAGCGTCGGCGAGTATGCGCCGGAGATGGAGCGAAAAGCGGCCTAAGCTGGTCGTGCTGCGGTGATGGCGTAGAGCGACCTCCAGCCATCTGGTGCGGTCGACTGGATCGCGCACGTCGCCGCGGCGCCGGATATCCAGCGTCGACCATAGGTCCGCAGCGATGGCAGAGATTCCTACCCCAAGAACGCCAACCCCAGAAGCGCCAACCCCAAGAACGGTAATCGAAGAACGGCAATCCGTTTTCGAAGGCCTGCGCGACCACAAAGCTGGCCGCGAGGCGCTGCTTGCATTCTATGACGGCTGTAAGCCGGTGGCGGTCGACGCTCTGCTAGGCCTTTGGCGCGGTGGGGCCTGGGCCAGCGGGACGCGCTTTGATGGCGCACTCGAGCGCCTCAACTGGTATGGCAAGGTCTTCCGTAGCCCCGATGATGTCCAAGCGCTGCTCTTTCAAAGGCCGGCGACAATCCTGGGGTGGATCAACTATGCATTGATCTGGCCCTTTCGATTGCCCGAGCATCCCGGCCTCGTCCGCCATCCCCTGGGTCGAGCCCGGCTGCGGACACTGCAATTCCGCGGGAAAGTCTCGGCGAGCATGGTCTATGACTATCTCCCGATCATTGACCGCTTCCGACGCGTCGATGAAGCAACCCTTATCGGCCTGATGGATCTACGCGGGCGGCGCGATTCGGAGCTGTTCTTCTGGCTCGAGCGCGTTGCGTCGCCGGGAGAAGCCTACCTGAGCTGAAGAAAGCCGCGGATACTCGAAGCGATAGGCGATAGATCTGGGCCGAGCAGGATAGGCAAACACGCGATATCTTCATTCATCTGGCTGCGGTTTTGCCACAACAATGGAGCTAATCGGTACGAGTAATGGTCAGCTGCACATGGCCACGATTGTTGCCGTAGAAGCGCCAGGCGTCGTTGGCAAAGCAATACAAATAGCCTGAGCCTTGTTTCGGTGTCCAAGAATCGAGCCCGGCGCCGATGACCAGCGTCTCGTGTGGTAAGGGTGAGCCGTCTGGCTGCGTCTGCGCCCTGCCGTTCGCAATCACGCCGACCAGCGCGAACCAAGGCGCCTTCTCAACGCGCCGGCTACCGACGAAGCTCACCCGGGAGTTGTTGGTCATCCGGGCGAAGCGCTGCTCCGCAAGGCCGATCCAGGTGCCCAATTGATGCGCGAGACCACCCCAAATTTGCCGGGGACGGCAGTCGCCGGCCGGGCTACAGGGAATCGCGGCGTCCAGCCATTCTCCGCTGGCTGCAAAACGATAGCTGGCGCCGGCTTCGAGATAGAAGCCGGTGTCGTTCCAACGCTCAGCGGCGAAGATATCCAGGGTTTCGCTCTCGCCGATAGCTAGGAGCCGAGTTCGGCGATAAGGCGCCTGGGTGAGGGGCGGCTGTTGCTGGCGGGCGAGCGCTGACGGGTGGAGTTGGCTGCCCCCCATTGATTGCGTCACGGCTGGCACTGTGCGGGGCTGATGGAATAGCCGCCGCCAGATCCCATTCAGCGATTCATGCAATAGCCCTTGTGGATTGGGCTTGATCTGAGCGGCCATGCCGGGCTCAATGCCAAGACCGAGGGCTGAGGCCTCGTCGAGCATCCAGCTGAGCGCACCGTCGGAGAGCCCCGTCTCGATATGGCCGCCGCCGATGTCGCCATGGGTGCCAGGGAACCAGTGCTGTTGAACACTGGTGCGCTCCAAGACGTTGCTCCAAAGCGTTGGGCTGAAGCTGGCCCGGGTCTCATCTAATGCGACGGCATGACGTGCATTCAGAACCTGCTCGTTGAGATCAGTGTCGTGAAAACGGTACCGCTTTGCGTCATCAAAGAGGTTTAGCAGGCCGTAATTGTCCGGGACGCCGAGTGCACCGACAGTATCCCAGACACCGAGAAAATGGATCTCGCGGGCTGGCGCACCGTCGCTGCGATCATGGAAATCGAGACCCTGTGACCAGGCAGCCGGGACTTTGCGTTGTCGATAGCCATGCTCATAGACACGCTCTATCGCCGCCCAGGCTCTATTGTCGCTCAGTCCTTGCGTTTTGATCAGTCCGCAGCGGGTGATCAGGCCAGCGAGGCTGCGCACGGTGTAGGCGCCGCGGCTGAAGCCGAACAGAAAGAGGCGGTCATCGGGCTGGTACGCATCGGCGAGCCAGCGATAAGCGCTCATTACGTTTTGGCTGAGGCCAACACCGAGCGCACCGCCGGCGAGCCGTCGCAACTAAGACCCCTCAGTACCGACTCCGGGGTGGTAGTAGCGCAGTTGCAGCTCGTCGCCGGCGCCCTTGTCCGCGAGCGCGCTGTAGAGTCGCACCACGTTGGTCGGCCTCGGGATGCCGTCGGTTTCTTGCTCCGCGGTGCTCCAGGTTCCATCCGCACAGACGATCAGGTTTCGCATCTTGGCGGTCCCGAGTTGGCTGACTTCAATAGCAGTCTAGTCCTGTTTCGAGGCCTGAGCCAGTGTCTCGTTAGACATGCCTTCTTCGGCCACGCCCACTTGGCCGTTAGGCGCTCTCTTCGCGCTCTGCCAGTGCAGCCCGCACTTCGGCATGCCGCTCGCGGGACACCGGGAAGCCTCGCAAGAACAGGGCGCCGGCAGCCATCATCACCGCAGGAACAGCGCCATAGATCAGCATCAGTCGCGCTTGAATGTCCGCGGACGTCGCGGCCGCTGAGGGATCGTAACCGACCGCCGCCGGAAGTACCGTGCCGAGCAAGACCCCGATCGCGAGCGCAAGCTTGGTCGTCATGTTCCAAGCCGCAAAAAAGAGCCCTGAGCGCTGCTCGCCGGACTCCAAGGTGTCGACATCGATCACATCGGCAGCAATCGAATTCGCCAGAAACAGGATCGATGCGAAGCTCGAGCCGCGGATCGCGACCAGCATGATCAATAGGGTCGTATCGCCTTCGCGCAGCAGCGCAAGCGGCAGACTCAGCACGGCGAGCCAAAGCGCGGCGGCGATCAGCGCCTGGTGTTTGCCGATGCGCACCGACAACCAGAGCCAAGCAGGCACTGCCGCAAGCGTGCCGAGGTTCTCGATGAACAACATCAACGGGAACAGCGGCTCGTCGCCCATCACGTCGGCAAGCACCAGCCGATGCAGCGTGCCCTGGATTGCAATACCGGAAACGAACAGCAGCACAGAGCCAACCATGCGCCCGAACGCCGGATTGCGGACCAAGATGCGAAGGCCAACCCACCAACTGAGGCGCGAATGGGCGAAGCCACTGGGATGACCTTCTGGCACGGTTAACACGGCATGCCAACGAGCAACGGCAGGCTGATCAGGACCAGCCAGGCGATGCCGCGCAACTGCTCGGCACCAGCGTCGAGCCCCAAGGTCGTCAGCACGACGAGGAAACCGAGCAGCGCGACCTGTCCGGCCATCGACAGTGCTTCGCGCACACTGGTGATACGCGACCGCTCATCGTAATCGGTCGACAGCTCCGCACCCCAGGCCCTGTAGGGCAGGTCGATCAGGGTGAACCCCAGATAGAGCAGCGCCGTCCACAGCAGCAGCCCGCCGATGGTCGCGGACTCGCCCGGCACAAAGACCTGCCAGATCGCGACCAAGAACAGCGGTGTGCCAAGTAGCATCCAGGGCTTGCGACGGCCCCAGCGGGTGGGTAGACGATCGCTGAGGATGCCGATGAGCGGGTCGGTCACGACATCGAAGACCCGGGAGGCTGCGATCGCGGCCCCCACCGCCGCGAGCGGCAGGCCGAGCTCATCGGCATAGAAGGCAGGAATGAACAGCGCCATCGGCAGAGCGGCGACCGAGGTGACGAGCGATGGCAGTGAATACCGCAACAACCTCGCCCGTGGCAGTCTGGATGCAGTTGATGACATGAGGCGAAGTCCTTAAGGTCGGGTTGACTGCAGTCACGGCGAGCCCCTAGCGCTCGATGTGGTCGCGATGCGCCAGCCGATCTCGATAGGTTTCGCTGCGCCCGCCCGGATGGCTCAGCACGAGCTGCCAGAGATGACCAGTGCGCGAGCGGAACAAGGCTGCGGAGCTAGGCAAATATTGTTCCGCAAGCACTAATCCAGACTGCGGATGCCCTTGTTCTCAGTATCCGATGGCATCTTGGTGTCCGGATATCACGACTCGGGACAATAGTACTTCCACATGCGCTGGAAACGCTCGAGAAGCTGAGCACTACAGGCACCGCTCTTGCTTTGCTGTCTGATACCGGCTTCACGCCAGTTTGAGCAGGACGGCAGCAGAACATCAATACGAGCGGAGGTATCTTCCTTGGGCGACACAGCGTTCTTGCGGGGAGTCCTGGTAGCACTGCTAGTGCTGCTAGCGGCCTGGGTGGGCTACGACTATGTGCAGCTCGCCCTCTATGAGCAGAGTACACCCCGCGAGGTTGAGGCCCGCGGCGACCTCGCCGGCATGGAGAAGACGGCCATCCAAGTGTTTGAGCGGGTTAGCCCCTCGGTGGTCTTCGTCACCACCGTGGCTCAGGCCAGGCCGAGCCTCTTCGCTCGCAGCGAGACCCAGCTCGGCATGGGGTCCGGCTTCGTCTGGGACGGCGCCGGCCACATCGTCACGAACCATCACGTGATCGACGATGCAGACCACATTGCAGTGCGCTTCGGACTAGAAGGCCGCGAGCGGGCGAGCCTGGTGGGCAGTGCACCCGACTACGACCTTGCCGTGCTCCGGGTCCGCGCTGGCAACCGTCTCTTTCAACCCGTCTCCGTCGGCAGCGCCGAAGAGCTGCGGGTGGGGCAGACCGTGTTCGCAATTGGCAGCCCGTTCGGTCTCTCGCGGACCCTCACTCAGGGCATTGTCAGCGCCCTTGAGCGCCGTCTGCCGACCGCCTCGGGACGGGAAGTACGCGGGGTCATCCAGACCGATGCCGCTATCAACCCCGGCAACTCTGGTGGCCCCTTGCTCGACTCGGCCGGCCGCCTCATCGGCGTCAATACCGCCATCGTCTCCGGCAGCGGCGCCTTCGCCGGTGTCGGTTTCGCGGTTCCTGTGGACGTGGTCAATCGCGTGGTCTCAGAGATCATCCGCGAGGGCAGCGTCGCACGGCCTGGGATCGTAGCGCTGACCGAGGCCATGACCGCTCGCCTAGACGTCGACGGCGTCGTCATCGCAGCGGTGCAGCCGGGCTCGCCTGCAGCCCGTGCCGGTCTCGAAGGCATCAACCAGCGAGCCGGGAGGCTTGGCGATGTGATCACCCATGCCGAGGGCAAGCAGGTACAGAGTGTCGCCGACCTCGCAGCCATCCTAGACGAGGTCGGCATTGGCAACGAAGCGACCCTCAAGGTCCAGCACGGCGGGAGGACGCGCAAGGTGCAAGTGACGGTCGTCAATATCTCCACCCCCGCCTAGCGTCCAAGGGTTGCAACCCCGAGCGTGCAGATTGGTCCAAGACAGACGGCTTGATGTGCAAGTGCGCATCAGAGATCTATGCGCGCACCTTGCGTTGCCTTCCCTCGCCGAGCCTCAGCACCGTCACCGTCAGCGCCGGCAGCAGCGTCAGCGTGACGATGGCCGCGCCGAGGATGCCGAATAGCACGATGGCACCGCCCCCCCGATAGAGCTCGGCGCCGGCGCCGGGCAGGAACACCAGCGGCGAGAGGCCGGCGATGGTGGTGATCGCCGACATCGTGATCGGCCGCAGCCGTGCTGCGACCGCCTCGCGCACCGCCACCACGGGCTCCTGCCCCTCATCGCGCGCGTTGGCCATCGCCCGGTACAG
>NZ_JAYESN010000200.1:0-5783 GCF_034860625.1 Lamprobacter sp. | reverse complement strand
GAGGTCGTGACCTTGGGCGCGGGCCGCGCTGACGGCGGCACGCAAGGCCACCAGACCATCGCTCGGATGTGAACGCAGCTCGGTGTCGAGCTGCTTCGCATACCGCACCCCAAAATCCGCCACCTGCGCGTTGAGGTGGTTGTGCAAGGCTTGGCGAATCTCCGCCAAGCTGCCGCTGGCATCGACCATGGAGAAATCCCAGCGCAGCACAAAGTAGCTATTGCGCCGCTTGGTGGGCTCACGGCCAATGGCCAACCCGCCGAACAGCGCATCGAATTCCCCGGCACGGGCAAGATCGTAGTAGTTCTCCAGCGTCGTCAGCCAGGCGGTCTTGCCGAAACGGCGCGGGCGCAGGAAGAGCACTTGGTCACTGACGGTTTCCAGCGTGCGGATGCGCTCGGTGCGATCGGCATAGTAGTAGCCGTCGGTGATGATCTTGTGGAAGTCAGCGGTGCCGTAAGGGAATTTCATCGCGGATGATCAGAGCGCAGACCATGAGGCAGTATAACGGAGCCGTTCTTCTGAACGTGCCGCCGGAGCGCGGCCTCCTCCTTAAAACCGATCCGTTTCCCGGAATCAACTTTAACGGTGGCACGGCCGAGCGTGAATACCGCAGGCCTGTTCTTCCCGGGTTACGGCCCCACACAGCGAGATTCAACAGCATCGGCAGCACTCGACCAGTCCGGCGCATGCCGCGCTGCGGTTTGAGCAGAAGCGAGCGGCCTGGCATTCGATCCTTGACTGGCTCGAGGTCGATCCATGCGCTCGATAACATCGACGAGGCTTCGCTGGGCAGGAACAAAAACCCATTCAGGGTTCACGCCAAGCAGCCATTGTCTTGGGCCGGCTGTGCGTGAACCCTGTCAATGCAGATAGAGCGCGTCAATCGCTCAGATGATTTGATATCGGTCGACGCTGAGCGAGATGGCGAATGCGACGGCTGCGTACTTGGGCCAGACCCAAGAGTCCAGCTCCGAGCAGCAGGAGAGTCCCGGGCTCCGGGGCGGGCGTCGGCGGTGGGGGCGATGTCAGGTTCATGACGCTCGCGACACTCAGGTTCCAGTCGTAATTCCCGAGAGCAAAAGAGTTGTTGCCGAATGCACCTCCCTTCAACGTGAATGCGCCTTCTAACGTCTCGGTGATTCCGGGGGCGAGATCGAGTTCCAGCTAGGGTGAGCCGTTGTCCACCACCAGTGCTCCGGAAGTGCCGAGAGGGGAACCATTTTTCCTATCCCCCAAAGAGGTATCCGAGACAAGATCACTGAAGACATCTTCAGGGAAAGACGGGGGCTGTACGTCCAGCGTGAGCTCGGAATCAGCGAAGGCATCCGGCCCATCAGCGCTGAAGCTGTTGGTGAAATCAATCATCCATGTGATTCGGTAGGTATCTGTGATCGAGTTGTTGGCGATCGTCATCGACAAGTCGACGCCGGACTCAAACTCAGCATCGTCTTGGTCGGAAGACGCGGAGCCTTCGCCAACCCTTGCGTGGAGATGCTCCCTTGAACGGAGACCGAAGCGTTTCCTAGGGACGAGAACGACGGAAACGAACGAGCGTGCGATGGCGCAAAGACCAGGCTAGTGTTGTCAACAGCGCGACATGAAGAATGTCCGGTCATCGATAATATCTGACCCTCTGCATGTCCCTCGATCACCCGACCAAGGGTTTCGATATCTTTTGCGCTGCCCCGAGCCGCCATGGCCGCGATCTCCGGGTCAACCCGGTTGCTGATGTCGTCCGCGTCGCCGGGCGCCAATCGTTCATACTCACCGCTTGGCTCTACGCCACGGGGGACATCCTGGCCGAGGTCCGCCCCAAGGTTGAGCACGCCTGAAACAGCAAGATCAGGGGATAACAAATCGATCGGACGTCGCGATTCGAGCGCATAGGGTTATGCCAGTCGCTGAGCTGAGTTCTGCCGCGATGTTCTCAGGGTTATGCGCGACTGGCAGCCTCCGCCTGCTATCGCACCGATCAAGACCGCTTCATCCCGCGCTGGATGAGCCCGTCGCCGAGCTTGTCGCGGATGGCGTCGAGTGTTTGGTCGAGCTTCATCGTGGTCAGCGTCGAGCGCTGCGGCTCCATGGCCGCGAAGAGATCAGGCTGAGTTGGACAGGACGTTGGCTCCCAACCGGACAGACCAACCCCGATGAGCCGCACGGGTCGACCGCGCCAAGGACTGGAGGCGAACAGCTCCCAGGCGATCTGGAAGATCAGCTGATCGCTCGCTGTGCGCTGGCTCAGGGTCCGCGAGCGGCTGTGGGTCTCGAAGGGCTGCAGGCGCAGCTTGAGCGTCACCAGCACGCCGGCAAGCTGCTGATGTCGGGCGAGGTAACCGACCTCCTGGGCGGCCCAACGTAGGGTTTCGCGCAACTGCTGCTCATCGGTGACATCCTCGCCAAAGGTCGTCTCTTTGGAGATCGATTGCCGCTGCGTGATCGGCTGCACCGCGTCGTCGGCGATGCCGCGCGCCTGCAGATGCAGGGCGGTGCCGGCGCTTGCGCCCAAGGCCTGGCGCAGGCGCTCGAGGGGTTGTTGCCGGAGATCGCCAACCGTCTTCAGGCCCATCGCCAGCAGACGCAGCGCCGTCTTGGTGCCAACGCCGCGCAGCACCGAGATCGGCATCGGGTCCAAGAACGCCTGCACCCGGTCCGATTCGACGACGCGCAGTCCATCCGGCTTGCTGGTCTCCGAGGCCAGTTTGGCGATCAGCCGGTTGGGGCCGATGCCGACCGATGCGGTGAGTCCGGTGTTGGACTGGATCAGCCTCTTTGCGCGCTCGCCGATGCGCTCGGGCGAACCGATCAGGCGTTCCAGCCCGGAGACATCGAGATAGGCCTCATCGATCGAGACCTGCTCGATGAGCGGCGAGAGCTGCTTTAGCAGGCCCATGATCTGCTGCGAGACCTCGGCATAGCGCGCCATGTCAGGGCGCCGATAGATGGTCTCCGGTGGCAGCCGGCGCGCTGCCTGGGCGATGGGCATCGCCGAATGCACGCCATAGCGGCGGGCCTCGTAAGAGCAGGTCGCCACCACCCCGCGACCGCCCGGCTGCGCGCCGACCACCAGCGGGAGTCCGCGCCACTGCGGATGGTCGCGCTGCTCGATCGCCGCATAGAAGGCGTCGAGATCCAGGTGCATGATCAGGTGCTTGGTGTTGATTGCTGCCATGGATAAAGGATTCAATTCAGGCGCGGCCCAATAGCCAGGCTGTAACCTCGCTCAGCACCGCGTTCGCACAGGTCGATCTACGCTAATGACGAATTGACAAGCCACAAGCGCCTCAAGTGTTGACAACATCGGCTCGAATAGAGCGAGCTACGCCAGTATCGGATAGGTGAGATCGATCTCGTCGAGCGAGCGTGCTGCGCCGGCTGGGGAGTAAGGCGTGAAGCGCAGGGTGTCGGCGCCGCTCATCGGGCCAGCGATCTGCTTGAGTCGGGTCAAGCGTGCGCCTTGGCGCACCAGGTACAGCAGATAGGTGTCGCGCACTGTGGCCGCATTGACCTCGCTGGCGTGAGCGATACCCGCATCTGCAGCCAGTAGGCTCAAGCGGTCGATCAGATCCTCGAAGCTGTTGCGGTCTTGGCCCTCCCAGGCAGGGAGTGGATCGGTACTCGCGAAGAGCTCGAGTAACCGCGGTGGTAGCTTCAGCCTGCGGGTATCAAGCAAGAGCTCGCCATGGGTAAGGTCGAACTGCTGCTGTGTCAGTTCGGCCGCTTCGTTGGGTTGGACGCCGCAGAGTAAGAGTCCAATCAGTTGACGCTCACTGGCATCGGCCAGCTGCCAGAGGGCGTCGACTTCACCGATCATGAGTTGGCGTGGCGCCTGAGTTGAGGTGTCGGGCGTCGAGGCATCAGATGCTGGGGCGCCAAGCTGGACTGGCTGGGCTGGCGACCTTGCGCTGGGGGCACTCAGCTCGCCGGCAGTCTCATGCCTAGACAGTCGGCCTCCGAGATCAGCGTTGTTCGCTTGGTCACTTGCCTCGGCTCCCCAGATGCGCACGCCTGTGACTGGAAATGAGGGTCGAGAGCTGCGCGCTTTGGCATCGAGCCATAGCAGAATGAGGTTGGTGATCAGCCCGGCAGCGGTTGCTGCGACCAGCGTCAGCGCTAGGTCCTTACTGTAGTTTGGGCTGATCGGATCGCGCGGCGCGAAGGCCGGTTCGATGACCTCGATCTGTGGATAGCTGGCAAGGGCAGTGGTCTGAAGGCCCGTTTGCTGCGTTTCTACCTCGCGCCTCATCTCCTCCAGGCGATTCAAGTCCTGCTGCAGCGCCTCGAATTCGGCGAATCCAGATGAGAACCTCGATGCTCGCGCCTTCTGTTCGGTGAGCTCGCGCTGCAAATCGCGCACGCGTCGGCTGGCGAGCTCTGCGGCATTTCGGGCCTCGATTCGGGCCTGCTGTGCGCCTTCGCGAAGGACCTCATCGATACGCGCCTCGATGGATTCAAGACGCTCGATGATCCTGCGCTTGTTCGGGTCTTTCTGGATGAAGAGCTCGGTGTAGCGGTCCCGCAGTTGATCGGCCTGGGCGCGCGCCTGCTCGGCCTGCTGATTGAGGGTCGAGAGCTCATTCGCGAAGCGTTCAGGCAGTGCTCGCCGATCAATGCCAGCCGGACTCTCTAGCGCGTCGAGGCGCGCTCGCGCTCTGAGTGAGGCATCCTCGGCCTCGCCTAGGGTCTCCTGGAGTGTGTCCAGTCGCTTGAGTGCCTGGTTACTGTCGCGCCCTAAGGTGACAATGTCGAAGCGCTCGCGGAACTCGTCCAGCATCTGGCGTTTCGCCTGGATGCGCGCTTCCAGCAGGCGAGCGCGCTCGTCGAGCTGGTCCAGTCGATCCCCGACCTGGGTCTCGACCTCCCGCTCGCGTAGGGCTTGATAGGCGGCGAGCCATTCGTTGACGAGGCTGGCCAATAGCATGGGTTCGTCGCCGCTGGCGCTTAACTCCACCAGGTTGGTTAGAGGCACCGGGAAGACCTCTAGCATCATCAAGAGGTCATCCGCTGTCAGCGTTGTGGTCTCTGACGGGCCTCGATTGTTCGCATCGGTACCGACTGCGTTGCGCAGACGGACTAAGGTATCGTCCAGTAACTGACGGCCGAGCAACAGGCTGCGTTGAATGGCGACATGCTGCTCGTCGGCCACAGCGGCGCCGAAGCCGCTACGCTCCTCCGGGACGGTCGTCAGGACCGTGGCAGCAGCACGATAGACCGGCGGTCGACTGAAATTCCACAGACTCGCGGGTACAGCGACCAACGCAAAAGCGACGAGAAACCAGACGCCGTAAGACCATTTAGGCCGAGCGGGCGGCGGTGGTCGATCTTCCGCGGCATCGCGGGTGACGACCTCGATCTGGGGTAAGCGGTTGCTCTTTTGGCCCGTTCCCGTTTGAGCAGAGTCGGCGTTCCAGGCAAGCGCTTGGCTTGAGCGCTGATCGGAGCGCCGATTAGGGTCTATCCGGTCACGACCGTTGCGGGACATGGATCACATCGCCTTTTTCGTCAAGGAGGGCCTAGGTGCTAGGCAGACTCCCTCGCGCGGGCTGACGAGACGGGAGGAGTCCGCCACTATCCGAAGAGTCGACTGCAATCGTCGCTGATGCGCGGTCACTCGGCCGGATGCTCAGGACGCCAGTCTATCTCGTTTTCGCGGTTGGCGCGGTCCAGGAAGGGCTGTGCTTTGTGCGGCTGCTCTGTTAGACCTCGGCATAGCGCGCCATGTCAGGGTCAGAGGCGATAGTCTGCCAGTCGATCGGTTGGCACCTCAGGATCGGAGTAGAAGA
>NZ_JAYESN010000199.1:0-5806 GCF_034860625.1 Lamprobacter sp. | reverse complement strand
AGGCACGCCGAAGGCGCGGTACTGATAGTTGAGCTGGGCATCGACGCCATTGTAGCCGGATTCCGACACGCCCCAAGGGACGCCGCGCTCCTTGCCATAGGCGATCTGCCGGGCGACCGCGGTGCGATAGGTCTGATCAAGCAGGGTGTTGTCGTAGCTCGGCATCACCAGCAGCGGCATCAGGTACTCGAACATCGAGCCGCTCCAGGACAACAGTGTGGTGTTGCCGACGGCGCGGGTCAGCAGACGGCCGAGGGCAAACCAGCTCTCCTGCGGCAACTGGCCCTGGGCGATGGCGACGAAGCAGCCCAGGCGCGACTCGGAGGCGAGCAGATCGTAGTAGCTCTCATCGCGGCGACGCTCGGCGACCCGGTAGCCAATGGCGAGCAGGGATTGCGCCTCGTCGAACAGGAAGTCGTAATCGAGGCGAGCCAGGTCGCCTGCGGTCTCGGCCAGTTGCTCGATCTCGCGGATGCGCGCCAGCGCAGGCTGGTCAGACCCCGTCTGCTCAAGCGCGGCAACTTGGCGCAGCGTGAGTGCAAGGTCGATCTGCCGGCTCTTGTCCACGACAGAGAGGACGTTTGCCGCAGCCTCGACATGCAAGGCCAGCCAAGGCGCCAAGAACAACAGATCATCCAGCAATGCACGACACTGCTGAGCCAGACGTCGCGTCCAGGCCGCCAGCTCATCGCTCGCGCCAGCATCAAGATCCCGCGCCGCTGCTTCGGCCTCCGCGCTCAGCACACCAAGACAGCCGCAGGCATCATTCAGATCGGTCGGTGGCGCCAAGCGGGCGGCCTTCAGCTGCTGATCAAAACGCGCAAGCGGCGCCGACAGCACTGGCCGTCGCCCAGTCAACGACGCCAACGCCAACTTGGAGGTCGGTGCGGTGAGCGCCTCCGTCAGCACCTGCCAGGTATCACCAATGCCCGCCAGCCAGCGCGGATTCAGGATCGGCGCGTCGATCAGTGCCAGCAGCCCCGGTTGCAGGGTCGAGAGATGACCGGCGAGGTTGCCGCTGTCCACTGAGGAGATGTAACGGGGTTCGAGCGGCTGCAGCGATTGGGTGTCGTACCAGTTGAAGAAGTGGCCGCGATGGCGCTCCAGTCCGGTCATGGTGCGCAGCGCGGCGCTGGTCCGGGCGATGAGTCCGCCAGCGGGGAGATAGCCGAAATCATCAGCAGCCAGGTTCGCCAACAGCGAGAGACCCATGTTGGTCGGCGAGGTGCGATGCGCGACCACCGCCAGCGGATGCTCTTGCAGATTATCCGGCGGCAGCCAATGATCGTCGGCGCCGACGAAGGTCTCGAAGAAGGCCCAGGTCTTGCGCGCGTTGCGGTGCAGGAACCCGGTCTGCTCGGCGCTCAGTTGCGTCTCGCGTGGCTTGAGCGGACGGCTCAGCCACCAGGCCAGCAGGGGCGCCGCCAGCCAGGCCAGCAGGATCGGCGCGGCCACCAGCAAGGCCATCGGCGCGCGCAGTGCCAGACCGGCACCCGCGATCAACGCCAGCGCCGGCGCGATCCACAGGCTGCGGTAGACGGCGGCGAGCCCTCGATCCATGCGTTCCAGATCGCCCGCCGCAGTCCATTCGAGCAGGCCGCGCCGACTGACCGCCAGCCGCCAGAGGGTGCGGATCACCGCATCCAGGCTGAAGTAGGCCTCGTAGGGCAGACAGGCGAGGTTGAACAGCGCCTGCGTCAACCGCTGTCCAGCGGCGCGCACCGTCGCGGCCAGATGCGCCGGCCAGCGCAGGTCACCGGGCTTGCTGAGCGCGCCCAGCATCGCCGTCAGCAGCGCCGGGATCAGCAGGATGCCAAGCACCGCCAGGGTCCAGACGCCGGGCTTGGCGAGCACCAGCAGGCCGAGCATCAGCAGCGCGGTGAGGGCTGCGGGGACCAGGCTGCGACGCAGGTTGTCGGCCAGCTTCCAGCGCGACAGCGCCGAGATCGGGTTGACGCACGCGCGGCC
Organism: Lamprobacter sp.; assembly: GCF_034860625.1. Taxonomy (NCBI): domain Bacteria; kingdom Pseudomonadati; phylum Pseudomonadota; class Gammaproteobacteria; order Chromatiales; family Chromatiaceae; genus Lamprobacter; species Lamprobacter sp. Next base: position 3,838 of record NZ_JAYESN010000199.1, on the reverse strand, counting down.
ATCCCGACCGGGCACGCGCGGAAACAGCCACTGGGCAATCTGCCAGTCACCGCGAATCCAACGGTGGCGGCGGCTCACATCGACGCTGTAGCTGGCCGGATAGTCTTCGTAGAGCTGCACATCGGAGAGCAGCCCGGAGCGCGCATAGCAGCCTTCGAGCAGGTCGTGACTGAGGATGCGGTTCTCGGGGAAGTGATCGTCGAGCGCCGCCTCGAAGGCGTCGATCTGGTAGATGCCCTTGCCGATGAAGGAGCCTTCCTGGAACCAGTCCTGATAGAGGTCCGACACCGCTCGGGTGTAGGGATCGATCCCGGCGTCCTGCCCATGCAGGCGCGCGAAGCGCGAGCGATTGGCGCCGGGCAGGCTGACCGCCACGCGCGGCTGCAGGATGCCGTAGCCGGCCCGCACGCGCCCCAGCTCGGGGTCAAAGCGCGGCTGATTCAGCGGGTGCTCCATGGCGCCGATCATCTCCCGGGCGGCATCGCGCGGGAGCTGGGTGTCGGTATCCAGCGTGATCACATAGCGCAGGTTGGGGAAGATCAGCGGGTCGCCAATGATCAGCGAGAAGCGCGGCCCCTCGCGCGTTGCGCGTCCTGCGGTGCCCGTTTCAGGCGTGACCCTGCCCTTGCCAACAGCGTCATCATCAACAGGACCAGCGCCAGCAAGGCCACCAACAGCAAGGCCACCGCCAGCAGGACCGCTACCAGCAGGAGCACAAGTAACAGAGCCATCACCAGTCGTGCCATCAGCTGTTCCTGGCACCCGGAGCTGGAAGGCGTTATCGCCGCGCAGCAGGGCGTTTAGGTCCATGAGCTTGCCGCGCTTGCGCTCATAGCCCATCCATACCTTAGCGCGCGGGTTCCAACGGCGTGGGCGATGGAGCAGGTAGAAAGAATCGCCGTTCGGGTGCGGGTATTTGGCATTGAGCGCAGCGACGCCTCGCGCCGCTTGATCGATCAGTACCTGATCGCCCGGCAGCGTCTCTGTCGGCGCATCACGAACATCGGTCAACAGTCCAAAGTGCAGATGCGGGTCGCGATTGGCGAGGAAGCGCACCTCCAGCGCCTCCAGCAGGGCCTCGACGCCGCCTGCGCTGCTGAGCATCGTCGGTGTCACCACCAGGGTGCGCGCCTCCGACGGGATGCCTGCGGAGCAGTCCAGACGCGGCAGCGCATGCGGGGTAGCCAGCAGACTCGCCAGCCAGTTCATCAGCGCGACCGCCAGTTGACTGGTGCCGAACACGGCCAGCACCGCGAGGATGGGCAGTAGCCAGCTCGGAGCCCCCTCGGCCTGGGTCAGCAAGCCCAAAGAAAAGACGGTCGTCAGCAACAGGATGCCGCCGAGATAGGTGGCCAAGGCCGACCGCCCTGCCGGTCTACGCAGCGATGCCAGGCCTGATCGCGGCACCCCAGCTTGCTGCTCAAGCTGTGACAAACCGCGATCGACCAGGTAATAGCCGACATGCGCCGCACAGGCGTCTGGCTGGGCTTGGGCTTGGGTTTGGGTTTGGGTTTGATCTTGCGCCAGCGAAATCGCCGCGCTCGCCACCTCGGGCTCAGACAGCCGACCACGCTTGGCGATGCGCTCGACCACATGCCGGTAGCGGTCACGGGTCACAAAATCCATTCGACCATAGATGCCCACCGGATCATCGCGCAGGGTGCGCTCAACCAGGCTCATGGTCTCGACCAGCTCGCGCCAGTCCATCGCCCCAAGGGCGCGCAGACTGCCGATGCTATTGCCAATGGAGACCTGATCCGCGGCCTGCTGCTGGTTCTCCAGCCGGACCAGCTGCTCGATGGTCAGCTCGGACTCGCCGAGCTGCTGCTCGATCCAGGTCAGCGGCAGGGCCAGGGCGGCGCTGCGCCCTTGCAGCCGGCGCGCCAGCTCAGCCACGAAGGCGCCCGACATCGGCGGCTTCGAGCGTGCCATGTCGGCGATCACCAGGATCAGATTCTTCGGATCACTGCCGGCCATCGCCAGCATGCGATCGGCCCAGCCGTCGGCCAGGTTCTGATCCCGGCGACTGACAGCCACGCGCGCCGCAACGCGGCGAAGATTCTCGATCAACGCCAGGCGCAGCATGATCGGGATCGCCCACAGCTCGCCTAGACGCAGCACGCTGACGTCCTGATAAGCAGCAATGAACCGACTCAGATTCTCGGGGTCCACGCGACCATCGCCGTGCGCGATGATCTCCAGCGCCAGGTCATAGACCCGCGGCAGACCGGCCGAGGGCGCGTTGCCGAGACGCGGCAGCTCCCGGCTGTAGCCCTTGGGCAGATGCCGCTTGGCGGTGCGGATCTGTTCCTCGATCAGATAGAAGTTATCCAGCAGCCACTCGCCGGCCGGCGCAATCCGTCGATTCTCAGTGACCGCCGCCATCAGCAGCCGAGAAACATCCACCAGGACGTTTTCATTGTCGGTGAGCCGAGCCAAGAGCCGATCGGGCGGATGGCCGGGCATCAACAGATGCGCGCTCGCGAGATCCTTGCCGTGCTGCTCCATCTGGAGGGTGCTGAACAATTCCGAGCGCAAGGGTGGCTCGTCAGCAATGGAATCCTCACCCTGAAGGCGACCGGTCAGCCGCAACCAAGCGTTGCGCGGGCCTGCAAGGGTCGCTGGATTAACTGAATTCAACGGTGGAGACTCCTTTTCGAAACGGTATCGGCATTGACGCAGACTCATTGTCCCTCCCGCAGGAGGGCGTCACGATCTCTGACAGAGCGGAGGCGTCGAGCCATTCATGGCACGCCAAGCGGCAACGCTCATCGCAACCGCCGGCATGCCCACTCACTCTGGGCGTCCAACCCAGTTGCAAACCTTCAACATCCGTCGAGCGGACTAACCGACTCGCATGGAAGACAGACCCGGGATGAGTCCGAACACCGACAGCAGCCAGAGAATCACGATGATGACGACCACCACATTCAGGATCTGCTTGATCTTGCCATCCATCGGCAGGTAGTTATTGATCAACCAAAGGATCAAACCAACGACGGCTAGTGTGACGATCAATGTAATAATAGGCATGAGAGTTCTCCGGTTCAGAAGGTAATAGACAGATAAGCTCGGGACGACTGTGGCGACGCGCGACCCAAGTCGCGCGCCATCCCATCAACGCTTGATCGGCGTGATCTTCGTCCCTTCGATGCTGAGACTCGCCATCAGCCCCTTCTGATCGAAGATGAACGCATAGGCATCGTCTTTCAGCGAGGTCGACGACAGGTTCTTTGCCACACCTTCATCCACCACCACCACGGTCGGCCCGACACCAATCTCCCATCCTTCCGAGCTGTCCAGATAGCTTACGGCTTTGTCATTCATCAGAAAGACAACATAACTGTATGACTGCGCGCCTGCCTGCCAGCCCCAGGACGCCGACACCGAGTTGTAGTAGCCGGCGACTTCATCGCCCTTCATCAGCACCCCCTCACCATAGCTGCCGCCAAAGACCAGCCCGGCCTTAACGACACTTGGAAAGACCAGGATTGCCTTTGCGTTCTTACCAATCTCGACGGTCGTAGGATTGGTTTCATACAGAAGCTGTAATGCTTTGGCGGCATCTCGATCCAGATCTTCCGCCGTTGCCGCAAGTGACTGCCCGCTCATCGCGAACAATGAACAGGTGGCAACTACCGCGAGAACGAGGCGCTTAATCACGCCTTGCGTGTTGGTCATCTTCATCTTTCTTACCTTTTTGGTTTTTGAAACTCAATCTAGCTGATGCGCGCAAGCAATCCACGCGACAGTCCCCACAAGCCGGATTCCTGCTGCCAGCGCACGCTTGCACAGCAACGATTGCTCAGCGCTATTTCTTCCAATAGAAATCCAGCTG
>NZ_JAYESN010000198.1:0-5808 GCF_034860625.1 Lamprobacter sp. | reverse complement strand
GTGCGGACTTGGTGGGCCATCTAGGGTATACAACGGCACCTTTTCGGACGGCTGGGTCACCTGCTCGCCGGTGATCACCAATTGATCAGCCAGCAGGCTGACCGCGACCTCGAAGTCCGCCCATCCATCCGGCGCATTCGACCAATGCAGGCCCAGCGTGAAAGGCTGCGCGGGATCGCGGAAGAGATCGCCAGACTGCCCGCGCACCCTGGCATCGCCACTCTCGATGGCGCGGGCGATATCATCTAGGCGGCTACCCTTGGCGAGCCAGTGCAGCAACCGCAAGGCCTCGAGCAGATTGCTCTTGCCTGCCGCATTGGCGCCGACCAAGAAGGTCAAGGCTGCCAAGGGTAGCGTTGCTTCGTCATAGCTCTTGAAGTTGGCGATTGAAATGCGTGTCAACATACGACTTCCCCTACGATGAGCATGTCATCACCTCACCTGATGCATCTTGTTGCGCTCATCGACCCTGTTTTGCTCTCGCGCATCCCAAACCGCCTTGACCTCCAAGAGACGCGGCAGAATGTCCGCGAAACACTCGATCAGGCGCGGCTCGAAATGGCTTCCGCTGCTCTCTTGCATGACCGCGAGCGCCTTTTCGACCGGCCAAGGCTCTTTGTAAGGTCGCCGCATGGTGAGGGCGTCGAAGACATCCGCGATGGCCACGATCCGGGCCGATTCCGGGATCGCCTCAGCGGCTAGACCGCCAGGGTAGCCGCTGCCGTCCCAGCGCTCGTGGTGTCGCAGCGCGATCTCGGCGGCAAGCTGGAACAGGGGGGCGTCGCTCACGCATAGAATATCGTGCCCGATCTGCGAGTGGGTCTGCATCACCGCCCATTCCTCAGGGGTCAACTTGCCCGGCTTGCGCAAGATCTCGCCGGGAATGCCAATCTTACCCATGTCGTGCATGGGCGCGGCTTGCTCGAGCTGATCGCAGGCCGCGGTCGTCCAGTCGCAGGCGCTTGCAAGTTCGCGCGCATAACCGGCCATGCGCCAGATGTGCACGCCAGTATCGGCATCGTTGTAATGTCCGGCGGAGCCGAGCATTGAGATTGCATCTCGATAGCTGCGCTGCAATCGCGACGCCTGCACCAGAGAAAGATGAGTCTTGACGCGCGCCCGCACGATCGGCGCCGAGATCGGCTTGACGATATAGTCGACCCCGCCGGCCTCGAATCCCTGCGCCTCATTGCCAGTCTCGGAGAGTCCGGTGACGAAGATGACCGGGATCGACTCAGTGGCCGGGTCGGCCTTGAGCGTCCTGCACACGGCATAGCCGTCCATGTCGGGCATCTGGATGTCGAGCAGGATCAGCGCCGGGCGCAGCTTGGCCGTGGCGGCCAAGGCCTCGGCACCGTTGCGCGCGAACAGCAAGCGATAGTCATCACCGAGTACTTGGCGCATCACTGCCAGATTCTCCGGCTGATCATCGACGACGAGGATGGGACCCTGGGGCAGGTAACTGATGGCCATAATCCGCGTTTTTCTATAAAAACCTTATATTTTCTCGACAACTTTACAGCCCTTGTGCGGCTCTTTAAGGTTCGTTCAGGCACGATAACCAAGTGCCACTCATGGTCGCGACGCGCTCAGGCAAGACCTTAAACGCTCGCAAGAGTCAGGTAAGACGGGTTCGCCCGCACTGGTGTTGACGGCGTGAACATGACTCAGATAAGGACAGATTATTTCCATTATCTCAGGTATTTATGAGCGGTGAGCACGACACCAGCCACCAGGCCAGGCGCTGGGCTCATGTCGCCGCCTCAAGCTCAACCCCAAGCCGAGCAGCCAGCGCAGCCACCGCCGCCCGACCAGCGGTGGCGTCGAGATCATCGATGGCCTGACGCACCGCGGTCAGCTGGGCGCCTGGCAGCTCCCGTGCCAACTGAGCCAAGGCGGGCTCGGCGCCGATCGGGTCGAATCCCGCAAAGGCCTCGAGCGCGGCTCGCAACAGCGGCACGATCCGAGCCGCATCGGGCGAACCCTGTTCGACTGGCGTGCTCTCGGCGAGCGTCGGCGTTGTCTCGTCTGGGGCATAGCGCGCAATGGCGGCGAACGCCTGTTCCAAGGCCGCGTGCAAGGCCGCGTGCAAGGCCGCCGTCGGTGCCGCGCGCGAGCCATCGGCATCTGCAAGCGCGCTGTCCAGGTTCGCGCGATCGGCATCCGCGCTCGCACAGTCTCGTTCTAGCGCGGCTGCTTGCGCGGCAACCTCCTCGAGCCCGAGATTGCCAGCAGCGCCCTTGATCTGGTGGGCGATTCGACGCGCCTCGCCGGGAACAGCGGTACGAATCAACGCGATGACCTCGGCGTACTCTTTGGCGAATCCGCGCAGATAGCGCCGATAGACCTCGACGTCTTTCCATAAGGCCAGCGCGCGCCCAACCGCGAGCCCCGGTAGGTCTGGCGTACCTGCCGAGCCACTGGATGCAGCCCCTGGTGCCTCCTCGGCTGCGGGGATGGCGGGCGAGCTCTCCGCATCGGGCACTGCAGCAACGGGCGCCGCGCCCTGCCCCGTTGTCAGCCGAAGAATGACCGCCACAGCCATCTCCACATCGAAGGGCTTGGACAGGAAGGCGTCCATCCCAGCTTGCTCAGCGGCCCTGTGCTGCACGCGCATGGCCCCCGCGGTGAGCGCAATCACCGGCAGGGAGGCGAGCTGCTCGCTTCGGCGAATGCGGCGGGTGGCCTCATGACCATCCATCACCGGCATCTGCACATCCATCATGACGGCGTCGACGTCTCGCGGATGCGCGAGGAGCCAGTCAAGCGCCTGCTGGCCATCGTTCGCCAGACTGATGTGTGCGCCCTCCTTGGCGAAGATGCGCTCGGCGACCTCACGGTTGATCTCGCTGTCGTCAACGACCAGCAAGCGCAAGCCGGCCAGCCGTTGCGCACGCGCACTGCCGGGCAGTGGCTTGGGGTGTTCGTCAAGACCTTGATCCAGCGCCTCGGGCGCCAACCGCTCGAAGGGTAGCTCGAACCAGAAGGTACTGCCCTCCCCGGGCACACTCTCAAGCCCGATGTCTCCCTTCATCAGCTGCACCAGTCGGCGCGAGATCGCCAGCCCCAAGCCAGAGCCACCGAACCGCCGAGTGGTGGACGCATCCGCTTGGCTGAACGGCTTGAACAACCGCGCCTGGGTCTCGGCATCGATGCCGATGCCCGTATCGCTCACGGTAAAGCGAAGGCGCACGAAGGCTGCGCTGGTCGCAACCGGCTCGACCCGGACCTCGATCCGTCCCTCGGCTGTAAACTTGATCGCATTGCTGGTCAGGTTGCTCAGGATCTGACCGAGCCGAAAGGCGTCACCGCGCAACGGCCAGTCGCTGCAACCGGGCGGGACGATGGCCAAAACGAGGCGCCGGCCTTTGTCCCTCACCTTGGCGTTCGCAGTCATCAGCGTGTCCAGGGTGTCCAGCACCGTCCTGAGCCGGAACGGGGCCTGCTCGAGCTCGATCTTGCCGGACTCGATCTTGGACACATCGATGATATCGCTGACAAGGGCCAGCAGCGTCCGCCCGGACAGCTGGATCTTCTGCGCCAGCTCCTGGGCCTCCTCGGGCAGGTCCTGGCGCTCGAGCAAATAGGCGAGACCGAGCACAGCATTCAGCGGGGTACGGATCTCGTGACTCATATTGGCGAGAAAGGCATCCTTGGACTGGGCCGCGGCCTCGGCCTGCTCCAAGGCCGCTTCCAACTCCTGGGTCCGGATCGCCACCCGCGCTTCCAACTCAAGGTTGAGACGGCGAATCTCCGCCTCCGCGGCCTTGCGTTTGGTGATATCGCGAATCGTCGCCTGAATGAAAGGCTGACCTTGGCGCTCCAGCCGGGTCAGCAGGATCTCGGTATCAATCAGCTCGCCGTCCAACCGCCGATGCTGCCATTCGAAGAACGTGGAGCCCGACGCCATCGCCTGCTTGAGCACTCCCAGCGCCGCGTCCTCGGAGCGTCGCCCATCAGGCTGGTACTGCGGTGAGACATCCACGGCTCGCAGGGTCGTGAACTGCTCCAGGCTCTCGGCCCGAAACATCCGCAGCGTCGCCCGGTTGGCACTGCGGAAGCGCCAATCCGGCGGCGCTGCCGTCATCAGCGCATCCTCGGACGACTCGAACAGTTGCCGATAAATCGCCTCGCTCTCACGCAGGCTCGCCTCAGCCATCTGACGCTCAGCGATGTCCTTGGCAAGCCGATCGGCGAGCCGCCGCGCCCTGATCGATTGCGTCATTGCGCCGGCAACCGCGACCGCCATGACCAAACCAAAGAGCAGCAGCAGGAGCTCGGCGCGACCCGTGGTCTCGACGGATTGGCCTGCTTGGACCGCCCGCCAGAGTGCGAGGGTGAGCGTGGCCAGCAAGATCCCCACGACGATAGCAATCCACTCTTGGCGTTCTTGTTCGTGAATCCAGACCAGCGCGATACAACCACCGCCGAGAAGCGTGAAGGCCAGCGCTGTATGCAGCGCCATCTTGGTCAACTGTCCCCAGCCATAGGCGGTTGGCAGAGCGAGCAGATAGCCGAGCAACGCGACCATCCCGAGGCCGGCAACCACGCCCGCCAGGATTCCCGCCAACCGCCAGCGCAGCGAACCGCGGCCGCCAGACATCAGCAGCAGGCTGCCCCCGAAGAGCACAAAGGACAGCGCGGTATTGGGCGCCATGCGGCCGGGATGCGACGTACCAACCCGGATCTCGTGCGCCATCAGCAGCTGATCGATGCCAAGATCGATCCCGAGCGCGTATTGGCTGAGCGTCAGCGCAGCGATCAGACTGACCAGAAAGCCAACCACCAGGACGAGCGATCCACGCTGGCCTCCGCATGCCCAGAGACCGACTCCAGAGAGGACGAAGCCGAGGGCCGTGTTGTACTGCATGGGCACCATGCCAGGCAGAACCTGAACGATCCATGGCAGCTTAAGATGCCAGCCGATCATCACGGCCAACCCGATAACATGACCACGATGGATGCCAGGCGCGCTGCGCGTTCTAGGATCATGTGGCTGCCTCAAAGCGCTTGGTCCGTTCGAGATCGCGGGGGCGAAAGCAACCTGACCGCGCAGTCGCGAGATCCAGGCAAAGATACCCAAAGGCGCTCAACACCAACGCCCCCACAACCCTGCCAACAAACCCGGTATCGATGGGCTGAGCCTGATCTTGCTGAGCGTATCCCCAGTCAAGCTGGCTTGACTATCCCCCAATCCGGCTCATTAATTAACCCCTAGATGGTAGCTTGGGCTGGATTATTGCACTGAGCGACCGGTCGATCGGCTAGTCCGGTCCCACGATATTGGGCTTAATCGCATAGCGAATCAGCTCGGTCCGATTACGCAATCCGAGCTTGCGCATGAGGTTGCGCCGATGGGTCATGACGGTTTCTTTGGAGATCCGCAGGCGGTCCCCAATCTCGGCGGCGGTGAGCCCTTCGGCGAGCAAACCGAGCACCTGCCGGTGCCGCGGGCTAAGCCGCAACGCATCAGGCGCTTGCGGACCACCGCTCGCCTGGCACTCTGCCCTCGCACGCGGATTCAGGCTAGCGATCAAGGCTTCGACCCGATGGAGCAGCTGTGATGCCCCCGTGTTACGCGGCAGGGGCAGCGCCTGCGTGGCTGGAGAATGGCCTCCAGTAGGCCATTTTCCGGACCAAACGCGGCTTGGTTTCTCGTCTTGCTGGTCATCTGTCTATTCGAGACAGCCTCATTCGGCTCCAAGCATATAGGCCAGATCCAGCTCGATCGCCTCGAACGGGGTGATGCGGGCGCGGGTCTCGTCCTTGAGCGTGGCGATCACCTTATAGTGGCCGTCTTCTAAGGCG
>NZ_JAYESN010000197.1:0-5817 GCF_034860625.1 Lamprobacter sp. | reverse complement strand
GATCACGAGCGGAAATCTCAGCAACTGGATAGATGCCGTGCCCCTGATGCCAGGCTGTCGTCTCCTCAGCTTCCGGTGGGTTGGTATTTCACAGCGTTCTTTGGGTTAAATCAGATTTCACCGAAAAACACGATCAAGGAACCGCGCATGCCATCGTTCAGACCAGCGCTTACCCATCGGCCGGTTACCGACGGCCTGCTTGCTCGCGCTTGGCACCGGCTGATACCAGTGCCAATGAGCGCGCTCATGTTGGCGGCTCTGATGCTAATGGGAGCGACATCCCTGGCTCAGGCCAGCGGAGATCGCTCTGCATCGGTCCATGAAGTTTATGTGACGACCTTCATGGACAGCTTAGCGGGCGATGGCGTTAGCTTAAACGATAATCTTCGGTCTATCTTTACTCGGATTTTAGCGCGTCAGCTTGATGAGGAAGAGGGGCAAATCATCGAAGGCAACGCTTTCGAACAGTTGGCCAAGGTGTTTACCTTCGTCGCCTCTCCACCCGACAATCGCCCTCCGGGTCCGGTTTACGATTCAACGACTGTAGAGGCGGCGCGTACCGCCGCCAATGCGGCCATCGCGACCACCACCGGCAGCCTTCAAGTCACCCTGGAACCTGCTGAGGCCGTCGCCGCTGGTGCCCAATGGCGGCGTGCCAACACCGATCAATGGTTCGGCAGCAGCGCGACGGAAAGCGGGATTCCGATCGGTGGCCAGACGGTCGAGTTCCGCGCCATCAGCGACTGGACGGCTCCCAGTCCCGCGACCGCCAGTATTGCCGCCGGCCAGACCACGACCTTGACCCGGAGCTATACATCAGCCGGCTACAGGGTCACGACCACTGCAGGGGCCGGCGGCGCCATCGAACCCAGCAGCCAGACGGTCGCCGAGGGCGAGACGGCAACCTTTACGGCGACCACCGAGAGCGGCTATCGGATCGCCTCTGTCACCGGCTGTGGCGGGAGTCTCAGTGGCTCAACCTACACGACCGGGCCGGTGACCGCCAACTGCATGGTCACCGTGACCTTCACCGCCGATGATCCTCCCGTCACTGGCAGTTTTCCCCTTAATGACACCGGCATCGTTCGTTGCGGAGACGCTGAAAGTAGCAACCTCGACTGTCCAGTCGAGGGCTACCCAGGCCAGGATGCTGAGTACGGGCGCGATGCTCTCGCCCGTGACGGGCTGTTGGACAAAGTTGGCGCTGGCCACGCTGGTTTCGACTTTACCAAGCTCGACGCCAATGGCGATCCACTGTTCATACAGGACGAACAGTGGCGTGATGATGGCAACGAAATGGATGGCACCCAGTGGTCCTGCGTACGCGATAACCACACCGGATTGACCTGGGAGGTGAAAACCACCGATGGCGGCCTGCACGATAGCGGCCACACCTATACCTGGTACAACCCTGACTCCGACACCAATGGCGGTTCAGCGGGCACCCAGAACGGTGGCCATTGCAACGGCAGTGAATGCGACACTCATGACTTTGTCGATGTGGTTAATGCACAGGGGCTGTGCGGCGAGAACGACTGGCGCCTGCCGGACCGCTTCGAGCTGGCCTCGATTGTGAGTCGGGATCGGGATTCCACACGCCCTTTGATCGATAGCGACTTTTTCCCGACGCCACCAAGGGGCATATCGTTCTGGTCTGCCTCGCCGGAGGCCCGCAGCAGTTCGTACAAGGCGTGGAGTATCTACTTCTACAGATTCTATAATGGCCACATCACAGGAACCGATAAGTCTAGCGGACGTTCCGTGAGGTTGGTGCGCGACGGACAGTGATTTTGTTTTTTGTCTTTCATGCAGCCCAAACATGCAACACCTGAAGGCCTTGCCGATCTGGCGTGATGCAAACCGCCTGCTGCTGGCTGTTGAGCAGGCGGTGCGTCGGTTTCTGCGGTATCACAAGTACAGCCTTGGTAGCGATTTGCGCCGTCAAGCCATGCAGCTATGTCGGTTGATTCATCGGGCCGCATCCGCGCCCAATGATCTGGCGGAACGGGTGGCAGAACGGGTGCTGGCCGTGGACGATTTTAAGCTGAGCCTACAATGAGGCAAAGAATTGCAAGCGTTTGCGCGCTCGTCGCACCGGTCGGGGTGAGTCTCGCCCTGGCTTGCCGCCGGGGCATTCCTGACCGCTCTCGCATGTCAAGGTCAAAGGCATTGGGCGATCCTTGCGAGGAGCAGGTCAAGCTTATGCGTTTATTGCTGAAGAGGGCTATTTGCCCGGCGGCATGAAACGGCGGGTCTTGCGTTATCTGTTTCAACCAACGGCGGCTGACCATCCACTCAACGGCATGGTGGCACTGACCTAACTGTTCTTTTTTCTACCTCAATCTGAGGATCTCACCCATGTTTTCCACTGTTCGCCACGCCTGTTTTGCATCGATCGCGCTTCTGCTGATCACCTCCACCGGGCAAGCTGGTCAGACCTGTCGCGACAGCATCCTGTCCAGTACCCCAGACGATCGTTTTGACGTCAACAGCGACGGCACAGTCAGCGATACTGCAACGGGTTTAATGTGGAAACGTTGTGCTGAAGGGCAAGCTGGCACGGATTGTACCGGGAGCCATACAAACTACACTTGGCAAAAAGCTCTCGAGCATGCGCAGCAAACGAGCTTTGCCAACTACGATGACTGGCGGCTGCCTAACATCAACGAACTGCAGAGCATTATTGAGCAACGCTGCTTTTTCCCCGCAATTAATTTGACTGTTTTTCCGAATACTACGACATATACCTGGTCGGCCTCTACGTATGCCACCTATTCGCGCAACGCGTGGCATGTCGATTTCAAGGTTGGCCACGTCAGCCCCCGCAGCAAGAAGAACAGCCTTGCTGTGAGGTTGGTGCGCGGCGGACAGTGATTTTGTTTTTTGCTTTTCTCGCACCAGCGCATTGAGTCAGTCGCACGGCTAGATGCACTAATCGATTGACCCCAAGCCCGACTGTGTCTTCAAGGCGCTGCTTGGCACTGAAACCCACCGCGCGCGGCTGATCCACTGCCTCAACGCCATGCCGAGGCTAAAAAGCGTCGCCTCATCTTGCGCAAACGACATCAACGCCGCGCCTGCTATGCTCAGGCGCAACGCATCCGCAACAGGCGCCGCCCCATGCACTTCCCCTACGGCCTCAGCGATTTTGGCACCCTGCGCGAGGAGGATTACTGGTACCTCGACCGCACCGATCGCATCCCCGCCCTAGAGCAGGCGGGTCGGCAGCTGATCTTCCTGCGCCCGCGCCGCTTCGGCAAAAGCCTGCTGCTGTCGATGCTCGAGCACTACTACGATCTCAACCGTGCCGAGCAGTTTGGCGAGTTGTTCGGCAACCTCGCCATCGGCCGTGAGCCGACTGCGCTGCACAATCAATACTTCGTGCTCAAATGGGACTTCTCCCTGATCCCCGCTCATGGCGAGATCGCGGACATCGAAGACGCGGTGCATCGGCACATCAATGACCGCATCACCGCCTTCCAGTACCGCTATGCGTCACAGCTACCCCGGCCGATCAGCATCACGCCAGAGCACGCCATCTCCTCCTGGGAGTCGCTGCTCAGCACCCTCTCCCAAACCCCGCACAAGCTCTATCTCCTAATCGACGAATACGACAACGTCGCCAACGAAGTGCTGATGGCCGCCCGGCCCGGCAGCCAAGACCGCTACCAGACCCTGCTACAAGGCGAGGGACTGCTGAAGACCGTGTTCAAATCGGTCAAGGCTGCCGCCGGCGGGCTCGGACTCGACCGCGTCTTCATCACTGGCGTCTCCCCAGTGGTGATGAGCGACATGACCAGTGGCTACAACGTCGGCAAGGATATTTATCTGGAACCCGCCTTCAACGACCTCTGCGGCTTCACCGAGGCCGAAGTCGCGACGGTGCTCAACCAACTGGCTTGTGAGGGCAGCGAGGACGGTGAGGGCAGCGCTTGGACCGCACCCGCCGCGCTCGAGACCATGCGCACCTTCTACAACGGCTATCGCTTCAGCGAAGAGGCGCCAGAGAGCCTCTACAATCCCACCCTCAGCCTGTATTTCTTCGACGCCCTCTACCGGCGAGGCCAATACCCCCGCCGCATGCTCGATGAAAACCTCGCCATGGACCGCAACAAGCTGATGTACATCGCCCAGTTGCCCCAAGGCGAAGACCTGCTGATCGAGGCCCTCAGTGGCGATGACCGCATCCTCATCCCCGAGCTGGTGCAACGTTTCGGCGTCGCCGATGTGCTGGCCGCGGTCAAGGATCAGCCGTTCATGGCCTCGCTGCTGTATTTCTTCGGTATCCTCACCCTCAATGGCCTCAGTGAATTCGATGAATGCCGACTACGCATCCCCAACCTGGTCGCGCGCGGCCTCTATGTCGAGCGCCTGCGCGAGCGCTGGCTGCCGGTGACCGGGCGCTCACGCGAGGTCCAGGAGGTCGTGCGCGCCCTCGGTCAGCATGGCGATCTAGCGCCCCTCTGTGATCTGATCGAACAAAGCTACTTCCGCGTGCTGTCCAACCGCGACTATCGCTGGAGCAACGAGCTGCTGGTCAAGTTCGCCTTTCTCACCTTGCTGTTCGACGATCGGCTCTATATGGCGGTCTCCGAGCTGGAGACTGATCGTGGCTATGCGGATCTCGCGCTGATCGTGCGCCCGGATAAGCGCCGCTTTCAGGTGCTGGATCTCTTACTTGAGTTCAAATACCTCAGCCTCAAGGATCTCGGCCTGAGCGGCGAGCAGGTCCGCGAGCGACCGCGCGAGGCACTCGCCGAACGCCCAGCCGTGAAAGCCAAGCTTGATGAAGCCGAGGCCCAGGCGCGCGACTACGGCGGCACGCTGATCGAGCGCCATGGCTTGAAGGATCTGCGCGCCTTTGCCGTGGTCGCGCTGGGGGTTGAGCGTTTGCTGTGGCGGGCGCTCTGAGCAGGCGCGCAGGGTATGTAGCGCATGGTGCCTGTCTATCCCGATAGCCACATAAAGCGCATCGCTGCACAGCGCCCATTGACCGATCACGACCAGGATGCACTAGCGACCCTGATGGTCGGGGCTGCGGGTGCCGCGCAGCCGGTCCAGTTTCGCTTCAAGTGCGGCGCGTGCGAGCGCCTCGCGCTGTGCCGCTGCTCGGCCTGCGCCTGTGCTGAGATACCAGAAGAGATCGACTTTTCGCAATGCCAGCAACCTTAATCCAACGAGATCGCTTTCACAAGCATATAGGGGATCGCGAGGTTCCCTATCAATTCGCTGATTTGGTGCAGCTGGCTGAGGACTTTTGGTCTGATGTCAGCCGCTTGTGAGGGTATAACCATGAGCACGCTCATCATTGATGTCTCCGACCTCGAGACCGTCAAAGCCCGCCTAGAGCGTGCCTTTCGTGGCGAGCCACAGGCGCAACGTTACTCATTTCGCAGCGAGGCGCGCTTGCTCTCGATGTTAACTCCTGACCGCTGGGGCCTTATCAAGGCATTGACCGGTGCTGACCCCCTCAGCGGGCCTGAGCTGGCTAATCGTGTTGGCCGCGATGTGACAGAGGTCCTGTCTGATGCTGAGCGTTTGGTCCAGTGCGGGCTGGTCGATAAAACTTCCGAAGGTAAATTCCACCTCCCTTATGAAAAGGTCTGCGTAGAGTTGGTCTGTCAGGCAGCCGCATAAACGGCAGGTTTCCAGCAGCGACGCGACTGCTATGCTCCGGTACACCGCACCCGCAATAGGCACCGCCCCATGCACTTCCCCTACGGCCTCAGCGATTTTGGCAAACTGCGCGAGCAGGAGTATTGGTACCTTGACCGCACCGATCGCATTCCCGCGCTCGAAGCCGCCGGCGATCAACTC
>NZ_JAYESN010000196.1:0-5827 GCF_034860625.1 Lamprobacter sp. | reverse complement strand
CGTTGCGCTGATGGACGGGCTCGGCCTGCCCTATCCACGCAAGATCGACTTTGCGGTGCCGGGCAATGAGGACTGCGGCGCCTGTCCAACCAACGTGCCGGAACAGTTCCGTGGTCCCTGCTCGGCCAGCGATCAGGGATGATTGAACCGACGCTCATCGTCCGCTGGATGCGCTGGCCGTGATCAACGGCACTCTGCTACGAACGCCATCGCTGCGAGCAACGCACTGCCAAGGCAGCCCTGCATGAGCTGATTCGCTCGATTGATGCACTTCATGCAACGCGGAGCCTTGGCCTGGCTCAGCGATCCATGCAGCGCTGCCCCCCAGAGACTCAGCCCGCGATCAACCGCTCCAGTGCGTCGGCATCGAGCGGCCGCAGACCAACCAGGGCGCCGATCGCATTACCGAGTTCACGATCGCCCGACATCAGCAGCAGTGCCGAGAGCGCGGCCACAAAAGCCCGCGCACGCGCCGCCTCGGTTGGCTCGCCTTGGGCCTCGGTGAGCGCCTTGCGGATGAGCTGCAGATCGATCACCTCGAGTGTCTCGACGAGGCCGTCCAGCGCCGTCCGGTCCACTGGATCTTGGGTCATGCCCTCGCCTCCTGATGCCTGAAGTCGCCGAATGTCGCGATGCGGTTGAGATGATCGATCGCCAGTTCCAGGATGGCATTGGCGCCGGGTGCCACGGTCACGGTGCGTGGTCCCAGGGCAAGCACGGCGGGTTCATCCTGATGGGCACCTTCGCTGGCGCGACCGTCTCCAGCGTTGGCTGTCGTGGCCGTTGACCTGGTCACCCCAGCACTGCCGCGCAGAAAGGGACTTTCGGCGTGCAGTGGCTCCGCCGAGCCAATGAAGACCAGCGTGGCTGCTAGCAGGAGTCGTTGTGGTGTGCGCGGTGCAGAAGAGCATGCTGCTGAGAAGGGATACAACGCCATGGCTAAGACTGCTCCGGTTGGCGAGGGGTGCCGGGATAGACATCCAGATGGGTGATCACCGGGCGGTAGTGACGGAAGGCCACGCGGACCTCGAAGGTGCGTTGGTGGCGCACCGGCTGGGCGCCGGAACCGACGCTAAGAGACTGTCCAGAAATTACTTCCCGATTTCGGAGCGACCGGTTGCGGCAGCTTCGGGAAGCAAATGATGGACACTTCCTAAGACTGCAAAGCCCATCAGCCCCAGGGCAGCCAGCAGCAGGCCAAGACCATCCAGCAACTTCGCGATGAGATCGCGAGGCTCAAGGGCGAGAAAGGCAAGCCGCACTTCAAGCCCAGCGGGATGGAGCAGAAAGCCGGACAAGGCGATGAGCAGCAGGCAGCGCAGCAGGAAAGGGACCAAGGGCCAGAATCGCTGTGGCTGGGGTCATGCGCAACAACGTCGTCGCTCCTCGCCTGTGAGCAGTCGCGAAAAAAAGTTCGCCTCTGTTCAGCGATTGACCGATCTAACATCTCCTCACAAAACCGTAATATTGGCAAGGACCCAGCGGCCAGGTCAGCCCATTATGCACAAGGTTATCCACAGGCACGGTGGATAACCTGTGCTTGACAAGCGGCCGCCCGGTGGTTCTCGCGCCGAGTGGGCTTGTTTGGCCTAAGTCGTTGATTTGCTATCGGCTGATCAACCAGTGCACATGTTGACGTGGGAGCCTGTAAGGCGCTGTCCAATCAATGAATGGTGTGTGTTATCGGCCATTCATCAACAGGCTTATGCACAATGTATGTGGATAGATCAGAGGTGGCTTGACGAGTCGAACGCGGCGGGTCTGGTCGAGGCGCCGAGCTGCGTTAGCGCTGTTTGAACGGTTGCCGGGCGAGCGAATCAGTCTGATGAGCAGGCCGACAGGCCCGAGGATGACGCCCGAGAACAGCCTGTAGAAGACCTCCTTGACGCGATAGGTCATATCGGCAAGGCTGGTTCCTCATCACCCCAGCAGAGCACCGCGCCACAGCCGGGTGTCTGCTGCAGATCAATGCGATCCAGTGGTGGCAGCAGCACCGCGACCTGCTCGCGCAGCCACAGCGCCAGGCTGGCCGGATCAGCAGCGCTGAGCTGAGGCAGGTCGTTGAGCAGATGATGGTCAAGCTGCTGATAGATCGGCTTAAAGGCTTCCTTGACGTCGCCATAGTCGACCGTCCAGCCGAGCACCTCATCGAGCGGCGCGCTCAGGTGCAGCCGCACCCGATAGCTATGGCCATGCAACTGAAGACGCGGGTCGTCTGCGGGGGCCGTCAACAACCTTAGTGCACTCTCGAACCGCTGCTCTTTCCAGATACGATATTGGGACCCGTTGTAGTGGCAACCGGCGGTCAGGGTCTCGTAGACGGTCACCCAAGACAGCGCCGGTAGCTCCGGCTTGATCCGGTGCCAGAGCCAGGCCGCCAGCATCTCGCTGGTGGGGATCTCAAGACCCGGAATATCGTTCAGACAGCGGTAGTGCAGTACCTCATGCAGGGGCGCCCAGAGGGCCGCGAGCCGATCGAAGTCGACGCCCATATCTTGGTCCGCCAAGGCCTGGTTGGCGTGCAGGATGACCTCGAAGCCATGACCGTGCATCCGGCCGCATGGGTGCCCTTCCGGAACATTCGGCAGTTGATGGGCCGCCTCGAAACGGAACCGACGCCAAACATGCGCCTGCTCCTGGTCGTCCAAGTCGGCGCCCTGATGGCGGGTGCTCTGAATCCCCACGGATTCGATGCCGGGGACGTCGAGACCGGCGCGCACCCAGCGCGCGAGGTTCTCATCGGTCGGCACTGGCAGTTGCTCATTGAGATCCCGATAGTCGAGGGCGGCGACGCAGCGGCTCAGCGCAGAGGTGAGCGCGTCTGTTTCGCCGCCCGGAAACGGCGCCCAGTCGGCGGGTAGCTCGGCGCGGACGCGAGCGAGGAAGCTGTGCCCGTGCAAGCGTCGGCAGGGATGCCCATCGGGCAGGATGGCGACGCGCCGAGCGGCCTCGAAGGGCGCTGCGGCGACGTGAAAGAGTCGCTCGCTCATCTGTTCTTCACTGATGCGGTCTTGAGTCCGTATTGAATGCACAGGGGGTCGTCGAGACCGGCCTCGCGGAAGCCCTTCTCGCGCAGTAGGCAGGAGTCGCATTGACCGCAGGGACGGCCATCAGGGCCGGGATCATAGCAACTGCTGGTCAGCGCGTAGTCGACCCCGAGCGCGGTCCCCTTGGCAATGATCTCGGCCTTGCTGAGTTGGATCAATGGGGTATGGATCTTGAGCCGTTGCCGTCCTTCGACGCCGGCCGCGGTGGCCAGATTGGCCATCTGCTCGTAGGCGGCGATGTACTCGGGGCGGCAGTCCGGGTAGCCGGAGTAGTCGAGGGCGTTGACGCCGATGAAGAGGTCGCTGGACGCCAGCACTTCGGCCCAGGCCAGCGCGAAGGAGAGAAAGATGGTATTGCGGGCCGGAACGTAGGTGATCGGGATGCCCTCGCCCATCTGCTCAAGAGCGCGCTGCTTGGGCACCGCAATCTCGGCGGTGAGGGCCGAGCCGCCGAAACGGCGCAGATCGATGTCGACAATGACGTGCTCGACAACCCCCATTGCCTGCGCCACGCGCGTGGCGGCTTCGAGCTCGACCTGATGGCGTTGGCCGTAGCGAAACGAGAGGGCATAGAGGGCGTAACCCTCGGCTTTGGCAATGGCCAGGACCGTGGTCGAATCAAGGCCTCCGCTGAGCAAGACGACTGCGTTGGTCACGGATTGGGCTCCTCAGCAGGGTGCATGGTCGATGATCTGCTCAGCAATCTTGATCTGATAGCCCATTATGACATCGATGGTCACCATGCAGCCCTTGAGTTCAAACAATTCCAGGAGCTTGGGAATCGCCGCGATCCGTGATCTCGTTGGATGTCTCCTCGCTCGCCTCTTGGCCAAGCACCAAGCGGTTGCGGTTGTCCAAGCGCTGACCTTGTGCAGGGCCTGCAGCCGGCAGCTCGATATCAGTCAAAGACCCGATTGGCCAGACCTGCGTCCTGGTATTTTGCGACCAGTCCCATGGCCTGTTCATGGGCCCTGCCAATGCCTTGGATTAGGATATTGGCATGACTGCGCCTTTCGCTGCACTAGGTTCGCAAGCGCACAGACAGGGGCAGGCCTTTTGACGTAGCGTCAGTGACACTAAGGCAGACACTGAGGCAGACGCTATGATGGAGGACGAACCATGGATTCTCACCTAAAGGCGTTGATCCACCAACGCCGCAGAGTCGGTCTGGCCTATCGGCGCAGCCAGAGTGCCAGTGATCGCCGTCGCCTAGAAGACATCGATCAGGAGCTTGCCCACTACAACATCGATCTTCCAGGCATCCAGCACTGGGTCTTGGAGCAGAAGACCAGAAACCGCCACCCCAGCCATCCGACCTCACACCGCCCAGAGCCTCCGCAATGACCAAAGAACGCCAAAGCAACAAAGAATCGAAGAAAAAACCAAGCCTCACGCTGAAGGAGAAGCGCAGCGCAAAGAAGGGCAAGCAGGAGCCCAAGGGGCTGCTGGAAAACGTGAAAGGCAGCTAACGCTGGTCAGATCCGTGGGTTGCGATGACCTCTTGTTGAGATTCACAGCGCGTTACGCCGTGCCACCTCGTCCACCGGGTCCACCTGGTCGCCCTCCGGTTTCAGGCCCTGACCACACCGCGCCCTCCCCTGGGGTGGTGACCACCGTGCGCGCTTGCGCACACCAACTCAAAAGGCAGATTGCTTATGACTAAGCTCTTCAAGAAAATCGGCATTGTCGCCATCGTCGGTCTCGCCGGCGCCTCCTTCTCGGCCAGCGCCTGGTGGGGCGGCCCCGGCGGCTACGGCGGCAACAATGGCATGATGGACGGGATGAATGACATGTTCGGCGACGGCTCAGGCGACTTCAATATGGGCATGAGCGGCTCCGGCTCCGGCTCCGGGCGCGGTTATGGCCGCGGCTATGGCGACGGACGCGGCTATGGCGCACCCACTGGTTACGGATATGGCGGTTCGGGCGGCTACGGCGGTCCCGGCGGCGGCATGGGCGGACCCTATGGTGGCTATGGCGGTCCAGGCGTCGGCATGGGCGGACCTTATGGCGGCTACGGCGCGCCTTACGGGGGTGGTGGGTACGGAGCGCCCTATGGCGCGCCGCAGCAGGCGCCCGGAGCCCAGGTCGGACCGCCTCAACCGCGGCAGTAAGCGCAACGACTTGCCTGCCCCGCCCCGCGGGGCGGGGGTCTGGTGCTCATACGGCTGCCGACACTCTAGCGGCCAAGTAAACGGGTGGAGCTTCCAGGCAGCCTCCCTAACTCCTGACCCAGCATCTTCTGATGATCCCGTTCTGATGATCCCGCCGTCTTCGGGACCCGCCTCTTCCAAGATCGCCTGTCAAATCGTTCGCTACAGCGCCGATACCCAAACACCGACGCTGAGGTCAGCCCCCGGCGCGCCGACGTAGCTGCCGGCAATCGGCGGGACGGACTCTGGCAGCCGCGCCACGGCGACGGGTATGTGCTGCGCACCGGCCATCTGCCCGATGGACGGATCGAACCCCTTCCAGCCCGCACCGGGCAGATAGACCTCGGCCCAGGCATGTGTCGCACCGTAATTGAACGCCGACGGCTCGGCTTGGAGGTACCCGCTCACAAAGCGTGCGGCGAGCCCCAGACAACGAGCGGCCTGGATGAACAGGGCGGCAGAGTCACGACAAGAGCCGGTTCCCAGCGCGAGCGTCTTCGCGGCATCCTGAACACCGGGCTCCTCGCGCACCTTGTAAGCGATGCGCGCATGGATGCTGACGCACAGGCGTTGCAACAGCGCGTAGGTCTGAATGCGCTCGCCTGGGCTCCAGACGGAGTCGACCCA
>NZ_JAYESN010000195.1:0-5834 GCF_034860625.1 Lamprobacter sp. | reverse complement strand
TCGCCGCAAGCTCCGCGACCTGGAGGAGCTGGGCTGGATCATTCGTCGCAACAACGGTTTTCTGGTTGCCTCCAGCAAGGCCGCGCAGGACTTGGCGCCCGCGACCGAGGCAACTCTCCGCTACCTGGCTGCCGTCGTCGGCGCCTGCATCGAGGCCATGTCCGACTGAGTCTCCGTTTTGCGGCTTGCTGTTGGCCGCCCACTTTGGGCGCAGCGGCGCTTGCCTCGGGTCCGTGCATCCGTTGCAATAGGGCTGTCCTAGCTTGCCATTCAGGGCGCCGTGATCATCGCCGCCTGGTTCGGTCTGCTCATCGTCGCCCGGATCATGCGCGCCGTCGACCGGACGCCGTCGCTCAACAACATGCTGAGCGGCTTCCTCGTCATCGCCGTGTACTGGCTCACCATCGCCTTCGGCCTGATGGTCGTGCTTGCCGCGGTCGGGGTGAACATCACACCGCTGTTCGCCCTGGTGGGCGGTGCCTCCTTCATCATCGCCTTCGCGCTGCAGGAGACGCTGGGTAACCTCGCCGCGGGACTGATGATCATGTTCAATCGCCCCTTTGATGAAGGCGACTATGTGCAGGTCGCCGGTCTCGGCGGCACCATCAAGCGCGTCTCGGTGGTCTCCACGACCGTGACCACGCCGGACAACCAGGTGATCGTGATCCCGAACTCCAAGGTCTGGGGCGACATCATCACCAATGTCACCGCCTCGGACACGCGCCGCGTCGACCTCGTCTTCGGCATCGGCTATGGCGACTCGATCGAGAAGGCGCAGGCGGTGCTCGAGCAGGTGATCGCCAGCCATCCGCTCGTCCTTGAGGACCCGGCGCCGAACATCAGGGTCAGCGAGCTGGGGGACAGCTCGGTCAACTTTATCGTCCGCCCCTGGGTGAAGACCTCGGATTACTGGACGGTCTACTGGGATCTTCACCGCGCGGTGAAGGAGGCGTTCGATGCCAACGGCATCTCGATCCCGTTCCCGCAGAGGGATATGCACCTGCATGTCGCCGACAACGGCAAGGCGGCGGGCACGGCGGCTGTCGCGACGCTGACTGGACAAGACACCCAATCCCGCCGCGACGTCACCGACTACGCCAGCGGCGACCATGGCGCCGACGAGGCCGAGGACGGAGGCGAAGGCGAGCGCGGCTAGCGCAACACGGCCAATGCCGGCAGCCCGTTAGAACGGCCGGCAAGTGCCGGTCTACGGGTCAAGGGAATTCCGCCGTTATCTGGAATGGGGCATCCTTGCCTACGGTTTTGCCCGGGCGAGGTGTCCGGACTGCGGGCATGATTTCCTGTGCGCAGGATCGCGCCGGCCTGGAGCCGCTGCTGCGCTATTGTGCTCGCCCGCCGGTAGTGATCCAGATCTGTTGATTTGCCAATCAAATTCTAGATTTATAATGATTAAATATTATTCAACAACAGATTTGGATTACTACCGGCTTTTTCTATGGTTTAACCTGAAAGCCTGCCTGCTTAAAATGCTCATCAAATGCAAACGCAACTTGAATTTGATATTCTGGCATTAAGACAAATGACGAACAATCTGTAAAACTCCATTCCTTATCCGCACGCTCGCGAAACAAAGTCACTGTTGCACTAATCTGCGTTGGCGTAAGATAAATCAGTTGGGTCTTCCGACTTGTTTGCAGCATATCAAGAAACTTCACCGCATAGCTGTGACCCACACGGGACAATAACAAAGTGACGGTCTCATCCATGACATAATCGCTTGTAATCAGCGACGATGTATTGTTTTTCAGAAATAGCTTTGCCGCTTCATGATCCCGATCCTTGCGAACCATTGCTGCATACCATGCACCAGTATCAACAAAAATGCTCTGCATTATGAAGCACCGTACAGGTAAGCATCATGCCGCCGTGCCACGTCACTGTCTTCTCCTTCCGCAATACCGATAATATCAAATAGAGGGTCTTGCTGACTGACTGATTCAGCTTGCAAGGGAACCCCGTCTTCTTTAGCTAGTTGCGTCAGAATAACCTGCATCAGTCTGAATTTATCAGTATGCGATAAAGACGTAATAATAGGGATAACTTCACTGACTGTCATAAAACATACCTTTCAGTATTTAAGATGCGGGACTAACGACAGCATCAGCTGGCGCACTATTCGCGCGCTCGGCTGAATGCCATCGTGGTACGCCCGGCATGGGTATGAACTGATGGGGTGAGAGTCCCCTGTAGGAGGATCACCGTCTGGTCTCTGATCAGGCGACAACTACTAGCGAAGGGCAAGTGCTGAGCCGCGAGGCGAGGTCTGAAGGAAGCCTGGAGCAAATCTGAGAGCCTACGAAAAAAAGACCTTGATCATAACTCCGTCCACCTGCCGCAGCAACCGTCCGCGAACCATACTCAGTAGCTGGATATTAATGATTACTGCCGAAAACCACCGGCGACACCGGGTTTTGGAAGGACTTATGATCAAGGCCGAACAGAAACGTCATAGAAGGCTGAGAGCCCGGGGCGAGCTAGCCACAGATAGCGAAGCCCTGTGATCCGACATGGGTACGGTAAATGGCGAGGTTGTGCGCTGAAAGTTCATGTTCTTATCCTGGGAGATCTGTCTCGCGAGCGGTTCGTGCGCCTATGGGAGTCGAACTGAGGCCAAGTCCGAAAGAAATTAATTCCAGCCTGGACCCTTTAATTCTCGCGTGGGCGTGACTGCAATGCCGAGGACCGCGAGAACGCGCGTCGGCGTGAGGTGCAGGCTGCCGGGCTGGTGGCGGATGCCGCTGGGGCGCTCGAAGCTGGGCGCACGGTGATCGTCGCGGGCGACTACAACATCCAGGCACCGGGCCGGGTGCGGCGGGTCGGCACCGGGCGAGGACTGCGCGCCGACCGAGGGGCGCTGTGAGGGGCTGTGCGGGCCGGGTGGGCGCGATGGCTATGACGATAGCCTTGCGCTTCTGCTTGGCGTCGATGACTCCGCGCGGCTGCTGTCCGGCGCGCTGGATTCGACCTATGTGGCGCGGCATTTTCCGGGTGGGGCGATCGATCACATCCTCGTTGCGGGTCCGCAGGCCGGAGCGTTCGCGGAGGCGACGACGCCGCCGGTCAGCGGTAAGCGCTGGATGGGGTCGGATCATCGGGGGGTGTTGACCCGAGGCGAGCCGGCGCGCTGAGTGAGCGCCGATGATTGCCCAGACCGGCTGGCAGGCCGAAGTGATTCCGGTGCATGCGCGGCTCGGGTTCGGGCGCTCAGTGCCCGAAGGCGCGCTCGCGGCGCTCATGAGCTTGGGGCGGCCTTGCGCATCGCGCCAGTCCAAGACCTGGCAGACCCGGCGCGCGATCTCGGCGCGCAGGGGTGGGTCCGCCTCGTTCACCACCTGGCGAATCCGCTCCAGATCCGCCCTATCAAACGCCCGCCCGCACAGCCGGCTCGGAATCCACTCGTCCGTCCGCTCTCGCCCCATCTGGTGTGATGCGGCACCATCTCAGCAGACGTCGCTCACTGTGTCCAGCCCTCGTTGACTCCAGCCCCTTTGAGATGTGGGTAATGGCATGGGTGGGGGTGGCCCCCGAGGGCAGGTCGTATAATTCTTTAAACAGCACTATCCGACGGCTTAGTGCGCAAGGGGCGCAGAAACATGGTTATTATATTGCCATAGCAAGGACGAATCATTGCGCGCCTTGCAGGATAGTCAGTCACGCTTTAACAAGAACACGGCAACACCTGAGACAACAACGATAGCTATCAACTCTACCGCTAGGATGGACCAAGCTAGCTCGTATTGGCCATAGGTTGGCAAATCAAATAGGAAATGGAACCCATCAAACCTTTGGGTAGAGTGCTGTCTATAAGTGGAAACTTTGTTAAACGGCGGAAACAGACACGCGAGCAGAAAAAGAAACCCACCAACACCCACAACCTTCTTATGAATCGGCAACTGTGCAATCTCGTCTTTCAGCGACATAATCTGCATCCTAAACTTTCGGTAAAGTAGAGAACCAATAACGACTGTAGCAACACCGACCCAAACCCACGGGTCCGTAGCTACCTTCACCAGTTCAGGCCGACAATCGGCACCGTTCTTATACGCTCTGGAATCGATTCCTACTTGTGCTGCGACATAGCGAGGCGTCTGACCCGTCTTTTCTGCAAGTAGTTGAATTAACTCGCAATCACTAAGCTTGCCAACAGCATCCGTGTGTCGTGCTCGAAGTTCATCAAGGGTATTCGACATAAATCCTGACCGATACAACGGCAACTGAAACAGCTTCAATGGGCACGCCTTCGGCCACTTAGTAGCTAAACACGCACGGTTCGCACTGCGGGCTTCTGTGCATCTGGCAGGCTAACTCCCGCAAAATGTCATAAGCGAGCCTCCTCATCTTTCTCCATCAGTGTCGACAACATCGCGACAGTCCGAACGTCGATCTCGGAGATGCGCAGCCCTTTGTCTTTGTCGATCGGCAGTGAATGGTTCTCCAATGATAGACGAACCGCCCGCATCAGGCGATCGGCCCTCTCTTGCAGCAGGTGGTGCGGATTAGACTTTCCTGTCAGCCACTTAGCAGCGGTCATGCGGTGTACATCCATTAACACCGCCAGGTGGCGTGGCCCCACGCCGGCGCGTCGAAGCAGGTCTGCGCTCCAAGTCTGTTCGTTGGTGTTCATCTATGCTCTCCGGCGAGGTGGGGCAAGCTTTCGTGCGCTTGATAAGCAGGCGATGAAAGCCTATCAGACGGTGGGGCGCCGATGCGAGTCTTATACATCAACCTTGTTCCAGCCCTTTTAAGGTGACGAAATTCGTCCGACTGCAAGCCACTGATTTTTCGTCAATGCGCTTGCGGCGGACCGCACGGTTCGGTGACAGCCAGATTTACCAAGCCTCATAAGCCACTGAACTTAAATGTTTTTTTATGCGCCTTAAAAGGGCTGATCAACCTTGTTCCTCACAAAACACAAGCGGCAGTCGTGCTAGTGCAACCCTATTAAATACCTGAGACCGTTCCCAGATAGTGGCGTTGTCATTCTCATCATACATAATGCTCCTGCACGCTCACCCTGATCGCTGCGTTCGATGTCGTCACAGGCCAAGTGGCCTACCGCATCGGCCCGACGCGCACCGAGCAGGACTTTGCGGCGTACTTGGCCGACCTGCTCGCCCAACGCAATGACAAGACGCGCTGGCACTTGATCATGGACAACCTCAACATCCACTGCTCGGAAGCGGTCGTGCGCCTCGTCGCCGAGGTGTGCAAGCTCGACATCGACCTCGGCGTCAAAGGCCAGTCCGGCATCCTCAAGTCGATGGCCACCCGTGAGCGCTTCCTGCGTGCCCCGAGCCACAGCATCGTCTGCCACTTCACGCCCAAGCACGCCTTGTGGCTGAACCAGATCGAGATGTGGTTCTCCATCCTGGCGCGTAAAGTGATCCGTCGTGGCAACTTCCGCTCCCTCGATGAGCTTCATGATAAGCTCGCCAACTTCATTGATTACTTCAATGATAAACTGGCCAAGCCGTTTCGCTGGCCCTATACCGGTAAGCCGCTCGCGGCTTGATTGGTTGGTCGGTATCAGGATTTTCACAGTGATGCACTAGATAGTCATCCAAAATCGCCCCCGAGGATTCGCCTTGAGCGAGCAAGCTCAAGATCAATTCGACGGAGATGCGCAGGTCGCGGATGATGGGCTTTCCGCCGAACACATCTGGACGAACGATAACCCGTCCTAACAGCTCGTTTTGGCTCATGGTCATCAGAACCGCCTAGCGCCAGCCTCAGCCGTCGCGAGCGTAGCGAGCAGTCGGACTGGAGGCGTTAGTGTACGCCCGGCATGGGCATGAACTGATGGGGTGAAAGTC
>NZ_JAYESN010000194.1:0-5900 GCF_034860625.1 Lamprobacter sp. | reverse complement strand
TTTGCTGGTGTCGGTGGCTTGGGTGTCGGCTGTCATGGGGTGAGTTTAGCCGATTTGGTGGCGGGGGTGGGAGCGGCTTTCGCCGCGAACAGCGCGCCCTGCCAGCTCAGAGGAATTAAGTATACTGTCCCCCGAATTCTGCAATTCTGCGAATTCTGTCCCCCGAATTGCAATTGCGAATTGCGAATTCGTGTCCCCGGAATTCGCCTTTCATTTCATCGGTGCGTCGAATACTGAGTAACTAAGGATTTTGCTACAGCTTCTATAAGAAAAACAGGTGAAAAGCAGTCGGCAGGATACAGATAATCCTCTCCTTCCTGGGCGCACTCCCATTTTTCCGGAAGCGAGTTTGTGTTATAATTGCTCTCTTAAAGTCTTAAACAGAAACATAAAGAATACTACCATGTTGAAAATTTTAGTCATCCATGAAGAAAGCGAAAACGAAAACGAAACAGACCGCGAAATACGAAAGATAAACGAAAATCTTGGTCGACTCCAACGCGACAGTCAATCGCTTGACAACCCAGAAGCACTCGATGCACTGGAACGGGACATCCTTGAGCAAACCAACCATCTGGCAGCCATCCTTTTGCAACAACAACTTCAGTCTCTTTTAGACTCCGAAGAAAACAAAGCGAAAGAATCCGTGATCATTGCCGCTTGGCCAGGAAAGATGAAAAGCGAGGGTTATCAAAACGTCGCCATTCGTACAGCAAGCGGCCATGAAATCACACTAAGAGGTCGTTATTACCGACGAAATTGCGACAGGAAAAACGGGAAGCGGCACAAAGGTGTTTATGCTGGTTTGTTATCGCTCGGCATCCACGAACGTACGACGCCACGGCTGGCAGCGCTGATCAGCGGCTGGGCTGCCTTGCTGTGCTCATTTAACGAGGTGTGCCAAGTTTTAGCAGAACAAGGTCTCCCCATCGGTGAAAAAGTCGTCCGTAGAATCGCTTATGGTTATGCGGAACGGGCACGCATCTTTCAGCAAACCCAGCAGCTTCCCCCGGGAGAAACAGTCAAAGGCCGTCGAGTTGTTGTCAGTATTGATGGTGGACGGCTTCGTGTGCGGGAAAACAAAAAAGGCTCAAAAACCGCGAAAGGACGTCATCGCTATCATGGTACCTGGCGTGAGCCGAAGCTCTTTATCGTTTATGTTGTTAACGAAAAAGGAAAAATGGAACAAAGCTTTGCACCACTCATCGATGGTGGATTGCAGGGAGCGGACGCCCTTTTTCAGTTGCTTTTCGGTTACTTGCAGTCGCTCGACATCCAAGCGGCTGAACAAGTTCTTTTCGTTGCCGATGGGGCACATTGGATTTGGAATCGAGTTCATCAATTGACCGGGAAACTCGGTTTGAAACCGGAGCAAGTGCAGGAACTGATCGACTTCTACCACGCAGTGGAGCATCTCCATCAGATTGCCACATTACGGCGTGGCTGGTCAGCCAAACAGCGCCGAACTTGGGTGAAAAAACAACGCCGTCTCTTAGCGCAAGGACAAATCGATTCCGTATTAGACGCATTGCAAACTGTCTATCAGGAACAGAAAAGCCAAGCCATCGCCACCGAACTTTATTATTTTATCGGCAATCGACAACGTATCGATTACTTAAAGGTCAAGTCTCGGCATTTGCCCATTGGTAGCGGTGCGGTCGAAAGCGCCATCCGTCGCGTCGTCAACCTTCGACTGAAGGGGGCGAGTATTTTCTGGCATGAGGCCAACGCCGAGAAGATTCTCATGCTGCGCGCTTTCTTCAAAACAGGCCGCTGGAACCAAATGAAATCAATGGCTTGTTCCCCTTTTGCAGTGGCCTACGAGTGACCCGGAAAATGGGAGTGCGCCCGGCAATATTGCAACGCCTCCATGTAATGAAAACCACCTGAGGCAAATTCGATCACGCCATACATTTTTAAGCCTTTTCTGATGCCTTTTGTTGGTACAAGTGGTTGTTCTCCCTTGGGTGCCCAGGTGCGAAATAAAGAACCCCACATCGCAAACGAAACCTCGTCACCAAACAATATGACCGCATTTTCTTTTTTGGCTTTTTCTAAAATTTCAGGCCACTTTTCATTTTTCCATTGCTCACGTTCCTGTCGGTACTTCTCATCATCCACGCGATCAGTGACAAATGCGGCTTTTTGATAACTCAATCCCATTTTTTTGAGAAGCCGAGTCAAATACCGAGGATTATACACAACGCCATAACGGCGAAAAATGAGTTCGTTAATCATTGCAGAATTCCAAATCGCCGAACGAAAGCCATTTTTTTCCGGCCCCTCCAGGATTAATTGATAAAGTTCATCCTTTTGCTTTTTTGAAAGCTTAGGCTTTCTTCCGCGCCCTTTATAAAGCTCCGTCGTTAACCATCGAAGACCACGTGCCAGAAACTGCTTCAGCCAGTTATACGGAGTTCGTTCGCTTACTTTTAATAATCTTGCAATTTCTGGTGCCGAATAACCCATCGCTATCCAAAGTAAACCTTGCGCGATACGATAAACGTGAAGATTATTGTTTTTTATCGCATCCAGCTGCACTTTTTCTAATTGCTCGCAAAGTTCTTTTGAGAAAAAAATAGAAACCATGATTTGTCTCCTGTTGTTGATGTTGTTATAATGTTACACGATGCCACACAGATTTGCAGCCCCGTTTTTCCTGAAAGTTATTTCCTGAAAGTCTATAGCAGCCTGTCTGACTTTCTGAATTAACATACTGATACATATAGACTTTATGTTTTGTGCTCAGGAGAGCATTCTTTATTAATCAGAGGCTTGCGTTGATAGTCGGACAGGCTGCTAGCTGGCGCAGTCTCCGACCGTTGTCCTTGGCATTCCATCACATGGCACAAGGCATACAAAACGGTTAAGAGGCTGCAAGCGCGTATTGTCGAGGCTGTTAAAGCAGGAGATTGGAGCAAGGTTCATTCGCTTCAGTTCATCCTGTCCCGTTCACATGCGGCTAAGGTAGTCGCTATTAAGGTGATTTTCGCGAAAGGGTTTACCCGCAAGCAGGTCGGATAAGAATGTCCCACTTGGGCAAGGTCGGGCTGCGCTCCAAGCGTGCCTCGACCGCTTTCATGGCTTCTTTGCTCAGTTTGATGCCTTTTTCGTAGGCGGTGCGGCTCAATTCTACGATGGGATGAATCCCCTTCCAGGTCATGGTCTTCGCCCATTCCAGCATGGTCTTGACATCCACTCATTGCGTGCCATTCCAGTGTTGCTCCAGAATGCCCCAACAGCGCTCAATTGGATTGTATTTGCTGTGATATGGTGGATAGTAGAGGAGTTGGATGGGAATACCAATGGCGTCAGAAAAGGCCACGATGCGATACAGAAACTGGGTGCGTTGGCCACTACTTTCTGGGCCATTGTCGAGTTTGATTTGGAGCAGCGACACGCCGTCACGTTCGCTCGCCGGCAGGTTCTCCCACCAACGCTCCAAGCTGTCGACGATGAAGTCACTGGTCTTGGCGGAACTGCCAATGTGCATGGCGAGTTGCCCGACGTCCTCATCAACGATTCCAAAGGGGGTGTATTTCTCCTCACAGCCCATGTCGTGGTCAGCCGCTTGGCGCTCACCTCGCGTTTTGCCGCCACGGGAATACTCGCCAATCTTGACCGTGGCCTTACAATCGACACTGATGCGCTTGGTCGTACCATCCCCCATCTGTTGACCATCTTTTTCCTTGATGTTGGCAAAGATGGCGTCGGTTTCGGGAATTTTCTTTTGCGGCTTGGCCTTGAGAACAGGACGTAATCGGTAGCCATTGCGATTGAGCACCTCCGCCATCGTCGAGGGGGAGGGCAGAATCTCCTCGGCAACACCCTGCTGGCGAAGCTGTTTCAGGGCTTCGGCGGCCGTTAGTCGAGTGTAGGACAGCGGGGTGCGAAAGGTGGGATCCTGCTGAGATTGAGCGCGCGCTAACGCCCACAAGCGCTGTGCAGCCTCTGGGTGCTGGTCTTCCCAAAGCGGTTTGCCGCAGAAGGCTTCTTGCGCCCCCAGACAGGTGATCCCGGTGCGCAACTCATGAAGCCCGAGCTGGACGGTCTCGCGGCCCCATCCAAACACCCGTTCCGCTCGACGCGCATTGCCCGCGCAATATTTCAGCGCCATCTTGGCCTGGAAAAAGCGACGTGTGGCGCCCGTCATGTTGGTGCTCGCCAACTTCAGGTCTTCGATTTGCGAGGGGATCAACGGGGGGATGTCCGCTTCTATTCCGGCTAGCATAGTCGCATTCGCTCAGGTTGGTTTGTTCGGGGAAATCCCATCATAGCTGGGGGAACTGTTATTCGGAAATCACCTAAGAGGGTAACAGAGAACAAAGGCAAGAAGACTCCGGGGGTGGATGGAGAGCTATGGGGCACACCCCAGGACAAGACCAGAGCAATCGCACTGATGACAGGAGCGGGATATAAACCTCAACCTCTTAGGCGGGTACATATCCCTAAAGCAAACGGTAGGAAGAGACCATTGGGCATTCCCACGATGTTAGACAGAGCTATGCAAGCCCTCTACTTGATGACTCTGGAACCCATTGTGGAAGTCCTGTCCGATCCCAACTCGTATGGATTCCGGGCTGGAAGGTCAACAGCAGATGCAGCAGGGCAACAATATCTTAACCTGGCTAAGAAACATTCAGCAACATGGGTAGTGGATGCTGACATTACCGGATGCTTCGACAACATCAGTCATGAGTGGATACTTGAAAACACCCCGATGAATTTCCGGGTGCTCCAGAAGTGGCTTAAAGCAGGTTACATCGAAGATAGAGTAGATCGCCTGTTTCCCACCGAGGCAGGCACGCCTCAAGGGGGAATCATCTCCCCAACCTTAGCCAACCACGTCTTGAACGGTTTAGAGAGCCATGTGAAGGATCACTTCAGGAACACAAGGACAACAAGGGAATACCAAAGAACCAAAGTGAACGTGGTGAGATATGCCGATGACTTTGTCATCACCGCTGCGACGAAAGAAATCGCAGAGGAAGCAATGGAAGTGGCTAGGGACTTTCTAAAAGGAAGGGGATTGGAACTTTCAGACGAAAAAACCTCAATTCGTCACATCGAGGAAGGTTTTGACTTCCTCGGTTGGAACTTCCGCAAATACAACGGAAAGTTGTTGATAAAGCCATCGAAGAAGAACGTCTCGAACCTTCTGGATAAAGTCAGGAATCTGCTCAAAGGAAAACTCCGTACCGCTCCCCAAAACCAAGTGGTAAAGGAACTTCGACTTATCCTAATCGGATGGGCGGAATACCACAAAGGGCAAGTAGCAAAGGAAACCTACAGTAGAGTGGATATGGAAGTATGGAAGGCGCTTTGGTCTTGGGCGAAAAGAAGACATCCAAACAAAGGCAAACGGTGGATTAAGGAAAGGTACTTCCACACCGTAGGGAATCGCCATTGGATGTTTGGAACATGGCATAGTGACGAGGATGGGAAAGAATGGTTCAATGGAATACCCATAACAGTCCATACTCCGATCAAGAGACATGTCAAGGTTAAGAGTGAGGCAACCCCTTTCGACCCACAATGGGAAGAATATTTCGAGCAAAGACGCACGGATGCGATGCGAGGAAATAAAACAGGGATAACCAAACTCGATTCGGTCTGGCGGCGGCAAGATGGGATTTGTCCAATTTGTCGTCAACCATTGAATCTCTCTGAGGAAAATGCACTCCATCATAGGGTACCCAAATCCCTTGGAGGCTCAGACCGCCTAGATAACCTGACACTCTTACATGGAAACTGCCATCGCCAACTTCACAGCCAATACGCTCTGAATGAACTGCCGGCTTTGTAACAAAGGCTTACTTAGGCTTGAGCCGTGTGAGGCGAAAGTCTCATGCACGGTTCTTAGGGGAGGAGGTACGCAGCGATGCGGCCTCCTTACCCGA
>NZ_JAYESN010000193.1:0-5912 GCF_034860625.1 Lamprobacter sp. | reverse complement strand
CCGTCTCCGATTCCCGCGCGCAAGCGCGGGTGAGCCAACGGAAGTGCTCGCTGTCGCGGAAAAGGCATCATGAGCGGCGCGCCCGCTCGCTCCGAGGGACTCGGCCGCAAGCTGCGGAGTAAAAAGACAGTCCAGGTGCCGATGCTGGCCTACGACACCGTCTACAACGACTACGGCCACACCGACGAGTCGGACAACGCGACCGCTGACTGCACGCTCCTTGCCGACATCGGCTTTGGTCCCAGGCACCAACGCAGTAGCAGTAACCCGCGCCGCATCGTCATCGGTACTCCACCCATCAGTGGTTGCAATCGCGAGCGTTGGCGACTGTCCACAGGCCCGGTGACGAGCGGTTGGTCTGGTGATATCGGGTACGTTTACAGCGGCGATTTCCTGTTCGCTCATCTGCTCATCGACGAGCCCGCCGGCACCGACCTGGCACAGCTGACGCGCGCCGCCTACGGTCGACTCCTCGCCTTCGTTCGCGACAGCCAATGCCCAGAGCTGCTGCGTATCTGGAATTACCTCCCCAGGATCAACGAGCAGGAGCGTGGTCTGGAACGCTACCAGGCCTTTTGTTTAGGCCGCGCGCAAGCGTTCACTGATGCTGACGTCCCGGCGCACCAATTCCCCGCAGCGACGGCCATCGGCAGCCCGGCGCCGGGTCTGTCGGTGCATCTGTTGGCCAGTCGTCAGCCCGGCACGCCGATCGAGAACCCGCGACAGATCCGTGCTTACGAATATCCGCTGCCCTACAGCCCAAGGCCGCCATCGTTCGCCCGTGCCATGCGCTATATCGGCCCCCAGCAGAGCCTGGAACTGGCCATCTCCGGAACGGCTAGCATCGTCGGCCACGTCACCATGCACCCACACAACCTGGGCCGCCAGCTGCACGAGACCCTCCGCAATCTCGACATACTCAGGGAACAGGGCCAAGGCTCACCGCAGGGCCTCAGCAATCCGCGACTGCTGCTGAAGGTCTACCTGCGCGACCCAGGACGGTTGCCCGAGATCGCACCGAGGCTGTTCGAATGGGCCGGTGCACAATCACAGATCATGTACTTACAGGGCGCGATCTGTCGACGCGCGCTAGAGATCGAGATCGAGGCACACAGCAGCGCGCCACACGTAAGCCCAAACCGCCTCACCCGCATCGAGCCCGCTCGCTACTGAAAGGCAACCCCCATGGACCAACAGCCACAGCGCACAACGCTGGCGCCACATCCCGTGCTCACCGAGCATTACGCCCGCGCCGAAGACCGCGTCGGCTACATCCGCAGCCTGTTCGACCGCACGGCCGGCAGCTACGACCGGATCAATGCCTGGATGAGCCTGAACCGCGGCGAGCAGTATCGCCGAGAGGCGATGATCCGCGCCGGCGTGCAGCCAGGACAGCGTCTGCTCGACTGCGCCTGCGGCACCGGTGTCATGGCCGCTCACGCACAGGATCTGATCGGCGACGACGGCGAGGTCATCGCCCTCGACCCGAGCTTGCCCATGTTAGCGACGGCTGCCGAACGTGGCGTCCACCACCGGGTTGCTGCGATCGCTGAGCAGCTCCCACTGCCCGACGCCAGTATCGATGTGGTCACCATGGGCTATGCGCTGCGTCATGTGGCCGATCTCAGCATCGCGTTCGCGGAATTCGCACGTATCCTGAAGCCGAATGGGCGATTGCTCATCCTAGAGATGGTGCCGCCGACCTCTCGCAGCGGCTATCTGTTCACAAAACTCTACCTCAAGCACCTCGTACCAACACTCGCATCCTTAGTGACACGCAGCGACGATGCCCGCCGGCTCATGCGCTATTACTGGGACACTGTCGATCGATGCCTGCCACCTGCCGTGGTCATGTCGGCCCTCGAGGCGGCGGGCTTCATCGATGTGCAGCGCTCGGTGACGTTTTCACTGCTCACTGAATACAACGCCCGGCGACACTAGCGGACAAGGTTGCCAGCGGCCTCGGCTCGCAACCGCAGTCACCCACAAAGGCCAAAGGCCACCCCGGTTGCCCTGTTCCTGCTCGCGGTGCAGAATGTTGGTCCAGCGATGAATGCTCCTGACAAATTCGGTAAGACATGGAAGAGAACGCGACAACTCACGCGACAAATTCAGTGACCTCGCTCGAACAGGTCGAGGCGCTCGTCATCCGCACGCTGCACCTCGAAGAGGTGGGCGTTACGACGATCGACCCAGACGACGCCCTTTTTGGCAGCGGTCTCGGGCTGGATTCCATCGACGCGCTGGAACTCGCACTCGCCATCTCCAAAGAGTACGGCTTAACGATCAGCTCTGAAGACCCCAACATCCAGCAGATCTTTGCCTCACTCAGACATCTCGCCGCGCACATCGCAACGCAACAGATCGCAACGCAACAGGGCGCCTGATGACCGGCTCGGCGCCTCTTGTGACCGTCCTTGCAATCGCCTATCCCTTGGTCAGCCACATCGGCACCCTGCTCGATGTCCCGGCGGTCGGTCTTGCATGGCTATCCCTGGTGCTGGGCGCCGGCTTCCTCCTAGGCGCCCGCTCGCCGGTGCTGATGCTGCTATCGCTCGGCTGCCTCGCCGCCGCGGTCATCGGCCATTTCGAGGACAAGGCGGACCTGCTCCAAACGGTCCCGCCCGTAGTCATCGCCTTCGGCTTAGCCTGGGTGTTCGGCCGCACCCTGCTGCCCGGTCGTACCGCACTGATCGCCCGCATCGGCGAGCGCATGCGCGGCGAACTGCCAGAACCTGTTGCGCGTTACGGACAGCGGCTGACCCTGGTCTGGACCCTCTTCTTTGTGCTCATGGGTCTTGAATGCCTATTGCTGGGACTCTTTGCGCCACCTTTGGTCTGGTCACTGTTCGCCAACTTCATCAACTATGGGCTGATCGCACTGTTGTTCGTCATCGAGTACCCGATTCGCCGCCTGGTGCTCCGCGATCTGGAGCACACGCCCTTCCTCGATTCGCTGCGCGGATCGCTGCGCCTAGACCTGCAATGACACTGGGTTTAACCGCGTGTCAGCGTCATCCGAGCCCATAGCCCTCCTGCCTGGCTTTCAGGCTGACCGGACGCTGTTCCTGACCACATCCGGTCCCGTGTCTGGTGCTGATTTCCTAGCCCGCGCCGCAGCGCTGAGCCAGAGCCTGCCGGCGAATGCCCATCTGATCAACCTGTGCAACGATCGTTACCTGTTCGCGCTCACCTTCGCTGCGGCGCTGATGCGTGGTGCCATCAGCCTGTTTCCACCGAACCGGCTCGCCGCCACCTGCCATGAGATCGCCAAGGACTATCCCGATGCACTCTGTGTCACGGACAGTCCAGTCGAGGGGCTGACGCTGCCGACACAGCAGATCACGGCACCGCCCGCCATGGAGACGCCGGCGATGCCGTTCATCGAGCCCACCCGGCAGGCCTTCATCGCGTTCTCTTCGGGTAGCACCGGCCAGCCAAGGCCCCAGCCCAAACGCTGGGGCGACCTCGTCGGCTGCGCCCGTGCCGCAGCTCGGCGCTTCGGCTTCGGCCCGCAACACAGCATCATCGCCACCGTGCCACCCCAGCACATGTATGGTTTGGAGCTGTCGATCCTGCTGCCCTTCACCCTCGGCGCTCGGGTTGCAGCGGTACGCCCATTCTATCCGGCCGACATCCGCGCAGCACTGACCCGCTCAGCCTCGCCGCGCCTGCTCGTTACCACACCGGTGCACCTGGCGGCCTGCGTCGAGTCGGGACTTGACTGGCCAGCGGTGGAGCAGGTCATCTCAGCCACCGCGCCACTGTCAGACGAACTGGCGCAGCACGTCGAGGCAGTGTTCTCCACTCAAGTCCGCGAGATCTACGGCAGCACCGAGAGCGGCTCCATCGCCAGTCGTGAGACCTGCCGAGATCGGCTCTGGCATTGGTACGACAGCGTCCGTCCACACCGTGACGCGGATGGTCTGAGCGTCAGCGCCGATTTCATCCATGGTCGAGTCGCGCTCGCTGATGTGATCGAGATTCATCCAGATGGCCGCTTCCTGCTGCTCGGGCGAGCCGCGGACATGATCAAGGTCGGCGGCAAGCGTGCATCCTTGGCAAACCTCAATGCGAAGCTCAACGCCATCGAGGGTGTGCGGGACGGCGTCTTCATCGCCCCGGACCCGGATGGTGACCCTGTTGGCCGGCTCGCCGTCGTCGCCGTCGCGCCTGGGCTTGACCGTGAGTCCATCATCCATGGCCTGGCGGGCCACATCGATCCGGTGTTCTATCCGCGACGCATTCTGCTGGTAGCGCGCTTACCCCGCAATGAGGCTGGTAAGCTGCCACGCGAAGCGCTGCTGCAACTCCTCCGACATCAGGCTGGGAACTCAAGCGATGCGCACTGAGCAGATCGAGATTCCCGCCGTCCACCCCGTTTTCCCGGGACACTTCCCGGACCTACCGCTGGTGCCAGGGGCGCTTCTCCTCGACCTGATTCTGGTCGCCTTCGGCGCCCCAGTGGCAGCAATCACGAGCGCCAAATTCCTGCAGCCGGTAGGCCCCGGCGATAGGCTCCTGGTGCGCTTCACACCTGCAAGCCAGGGGCCGGCGATGCGCTTCGACTGCACCCGCAGTGATGAAAGGGTCTGCTCAGGGGTGCTGCTGCCCGCACCCGAGCAGCGCTGACAGGGTCGGTGTCAGGGATGTCCGACTGGTCCAGCCACCCTGAGCGCGGCAGCAGCCGAGCGGTGCGCCTGATCCTCTGGATCGCACTTCATCTAGGCCGCACGCCGGCCCGCGCCCTGCTGTATCCGATCACGCTCTACTTTTTAATCAAGGCCAGGCCACAGCGGCGTGCCTCTCAACGATTCCTAAGCCGCGTATTGGGACGGCCCGCTGGATTGGCCGATGTCGCCCGCCATATTCATAGCTTCGCCGCCACCATCCTGGACCGCGTATTCCTGCTCGCCGGGCGCCGTGAGCGGCTCGATATTCGCTTGCATTGCCCGGAACTGGTGCTCGAGCGGGTCGCTGCCGGTCAGGGCTTCCTCCTGTTGGGCTCACATCTGGGCAGCTTCGAAGTCCTGCGCGCACTCGCCATCGATGACGCCCAGATGCCGCTGCGGATACTGATGTACCCATCCCACAATCGCATCATCACTGAAGTTCTGCATGCGCTGAACCCGGCCGTGTCGGCGTCGGTGATTCCTCTGGACGGCCCGCAACCGCTGCTCGCGGTCAAAGAGAGTCTCGATGCCGGCTATGCCGTCGGTCTGCTTGGCGACCGCCATCGCGTCGGTGAACCCACCCTGCAGTGCGACTTCCTCGGCTCCCCCGCAGCCTTCCCTACCGGGGCCATCAGCCTGGCTGCGGTGACCGGCGTGCCAGTGGTGTTGTTCTTCGGACTCTATCGGGGCGGCAACCGCTATGATGTCCACTTCGAACTGCTGGCCGAGCGCATCGAGCTCGGCCCGCGTGCGCAACGCAACCGAGCGCTCAAGCAATGGCTGCAGCGCTATGCCGATCGGCTCGCGCATCACACCCGCAATGCACCGTTCAACTGGTTCAATTTCTATGATTTCTGGGAGGAGGACCATGACGCGTCTCAGCGCTGATCGATCTCCGTTGCGACAGCCACTCACCTGGCTCGTCTTCGGCGCCTGGCTACTGTGCCTGCCACGCGCCGGCAGCGCTGCCCAGCCTGCAGACCTGGAGGCGCTGATGGCGCTACTCGGGCGCGTACAGCGAGTCGAGGTCAGCTATCAGGAGACGCTGGAGTCGGGCCTCATCAACACCGCCATCAGCACCAGCGGCACCCTGGTCTACGAGGCTCCAGACCAGATCCAGCGCATCAGCGACCAAGACGAGGGCTTCGTACTGGACGGCGACCGTATGCAGCTGATCGCCAACGGTCGCGTGGTCGACGAACTGCTGGTCTCCGACATCGCCCCGCTAGAGGCCATGGT
>NZ_JAYESN010000192.1:0-5916 GCF_034860625.1 Lamprobacter sp. | reverse complement strand
CATCACGCGCAGGTCGAAACACCCTTGCTATTCAAGCCGCGGGCGGCTCAGCAGCCGCAGGCTCAGCCCCAGTCCGAGTAAGAATGCCAGCAGCGACCATTGCGCCATTGATGCCGCGATGGAAGGCATTATCACGGTCGTCCGGCCTTTGGCTTCGGCTTCATCCCATCGAGTTCGACGACCCCTGCAGCTCGACCTTGTCGTAGATCTCAGCCAGCGACAGCTCGGCCTCGATGAGACTCAGCGGAATGCTGTCCGCTGCACCCTCGTAGCTGCTCAGGCTCCAGGTCCCATCTGGCTGGCGTAGAAATAGCTCCGCCTGCATCTGATCTTGCGAGAGCAGCAGATAGGCCCGCAGGCTTTCCAAGCTTCGATAGTGTCGAAACTTGTCACCCCGGTCGTAGGCCTCGGTCGAGTCAGAGAGGATCTCGACGATCAGGATCGGATTGGTGACAACGTCGCGCCGGCCGTCGTAGAACGCGCGCTCGCCGCAGATCACCATCACATCCGGATAGGCACCGACCTCGGCCGAGGCGATGTAGACCTTCATGTCACTCGGATACACCCGGCAGGGGCGACCTTTGAGCTGGCTGCGCAGCTCTGCGCCAACATTGAGCACGATCAGATTGTGCTCCTCGGTGCCACCGGCCATTGCAAAGACCTCGCCAGCCACATATTCGCTGCGTTGGTCGATGGTGGTGCGCTCGATGGCAAGCCAGTCGTCGAACGAGAGATGCGGTTGGGATGCAGCAGCGGACATCATGGCCTCCGGTGAGTCATTGCGGCGGATGCTGTGGTGCCAAGTATAGCCTTGGTCGCGCCTGTCTTGGCCACCAACATCGGCTCAGCGCGGCTTGAAAAGACGGTTGCCCGCACAGGCCTGGCAGCCCACGCAGCCTTCTTGCCGCGAAGGCTGCGCAGACCAGGATCAGCCAATGCGGCTAGCCATCACGGATCACGCAGGCCAGTCGGCTCAAGCAGCCGCCATCATCGCCGTCACATCCTCCTCCACGCGACCAATCGGCTTAATGTCGAAGGTCTCGATCAGCACCTTGGCCACGTTCGGCGACAGGAAGGCCGGCAGCGTCGGGCCGAGCCGGATGTGCTTGACGCCCAGATGCAGCAGCGCCAGCAGCACGATGATCGCCTTCTGCTCATACCAGGCGATGTCGTAGGAGATCGGCAGCTCGTTGATGTCATCGAGCCCAAACACCTCTTTCAGCTTCAGCGCAATAAAGGCCAGCGAGTAGGAGTCGTTGCACTGGCCGGCGTCGAGCAGGCGCGGGATGCCGCCGATCTCGCCGAGATCCAGCTTGTTGAAGCGGTACTTGGCGCAGCCGGCGGTGAGGATCACCGCGTCCTGCGGCAAGGCTTGGGCGACGTCGGTGTAGTAGCTGCGCTCCTTGTGCCGGCCGTCGCAGCCGCCCATGACCACGAAGCGCTTGATGGCGCCGGTCTTGACCGCGTCGACCACCTGATCGGCCAGTGCCATGACCTGGGCATGGGCGAAGCCGGTGGTGATCTCGCCCTGCTCCAGCTCGGTCGGCGGCGGGCAGGTCTTGGCCTGTGCGATGATCGCCGAGAAGTCCTTGGCGCCGCCCTCAAGCCGATCGCCGATGTGCTGGACGCCCGGCCAGCCGGTCATGCCAGTGGTGTAGATCCGATCGCGATAGGCGCTCTTGACCGGCGTGATGCAGTTGGTGGTCATCAGGATCGGGCCGTTGAAGGCGGCGAATTCGGTGTCCTGCTGCCACCAGGCGTTGCCGTAGTTGCCGACGAAGTGCGGATACTGCTTGAAGGCTGGATAGGCGTGGGCCGGCAGCATCTCGCTGTGGGTGTAGATGTCGACACCGCTATCGACGCTCTGCTCGAGCAGGTCTTGCAGATCCTTGAGATCGTGGCCGGAGATCAGGATACCGGGGCGGCTGCCGACGCCGAGCTTGACCTGGGTGATCTCCGGGTGGCCATAGGCGCTGGTATTGGCCTCGTCGAGCAGGGCCATCGCGGTCACACCGACAGCGCCGCACTCCATCACCAGCGCGGTCATCTCATCAATGCTCAGCTCCCGAGTGGTCGCGGCCAGCGCCTTGATCATGAAGGCATAGATCTCGGGCTTCTGAAGACCGAGGATGGCGGCATGGTCGGTATAGGCGGCCATGCCTTTGACGCCATAGACCAGCAGCTCGCGCAGGGAGCGCAGGTCTTCGTTGGGCTGCGACAGCACGCCGACCTCAGCGCCCTTGGCGGCATAGGTGGCTGGGCTGCCGGTCCAGTTCAGCTCGTCCTGATCACCGCTAAAGCCGATCGCGGCCTTGAGCGCATCGCGCTTGGCGAGGGTGGCCTGGATTAGGCTGTTGAAGCGCGCCGGATCGAAATTGGCATTGGTGATGGTGGCGAACAAGGCTTGGGCGATGAAGGGACCAACGGACGCATCCGGCTGGCCTTGGCGCTCGGCCTGCTCGGCGACGATGGCGAGGCCCTTGAGCAGGTAGACCAAAAGATCATGCTGCACGGCGATGCTCTCGGTCTTGCCGCAGATACCCTTGGTGGTACAGCCGGTGCCCTTAGTGGCCTCTTCACATTGGAAACAGAACATACTCATTGAAAGACTCGGTCCGCTGACGGTGGTTGGGGTGGCGATGCCAGGATCGACAGGGACAGTCTTTCAACTCAGAGGGGGATGCGACTTGATCATGGTCAAGCCGGTTTTCGGCCTCAGATGCCAAACATGGCCGGATCTCGCAGCGCGCAGGGGCTCGACCTGAGCCTGATCGTCGGCCGAGGGCCAGCGTCCGCCCTCAGCGCCTCCTAGACTGCAACCACCTCGCTGTGGATCATGCTGTCCGTCGCGATCTATGCCATCGCCGGCGCTTGATAGAAGGGTGACGGGACCACCGGGTAGGCGCGGAATATGTGGCGGTAGACATCGTCCGACCGGAGCTGGACATCCTCGTCGCTGTACTGCGCCACCGGCAGGCCGGTGTCGTCGCTCCACAGGTGGTCGTGGATCGCCTGGCGAACGGCATCGCGGGTCGCCTCTTTATCTTTCCAGTGATCGACGCGCAGCTTTTCGGCCTTGAGATTCTCCAGCAGCTCCGCCGCGACGACCTTGATGCGCTTGATCTCGTCTGCCGAGAGGTCCGGCTTCTTCAACAGGTCGAACACCGCCAGCGACTCCTCGTCCAAACCTTCCCGTACCGCTCGGTCCTCTTCCGCATCCAACTCCTGCACCAACCTGAGCAGGGCCTCAAAGGTCTGCTCGATGGTCAAGCGATCTTTCTCGCGGTTATAGTCGGTGACAATCTGCTCGTAGTGCTGCTGGAAGTCGGTACGCAGTGGGTTCTGTTGCAGCAGGCGCTTGAGGCGTTGCTCCACGGCGTTCTTCAGGTCCTGCACCGTGGTGCGCTGCCGGGGCGAGCGCTCGAATTCCCGCTTCAGCCGCTCGAAGTCGATCCGGCTGATGTCATAGGCAGCGGATTCTTCGTCCGCGCGCGCGGGCTTGGTCTCGATGGCCTCGTCCACCACCTGGTGCAGTTGGCGGATGATGGCGGTGATGTCCGCCTGCTCTCGATCCTGCTGTAATTGCTTGTAGACCACGTCGATGGCATCACGGTCGGGCCGATGGGCATTGATGCCAGCGACGTTGATACAGGCCTTGAAGGTCTTGAGCACCTGCCGACACAGGATCTCGAAGTGCTTGCGGGTCTCATCGTTCTCGTTGGCAGCCTCCTTGCAGGCGAGGATGGCGGCGTTGCGGGCGAAGCCGGTCTTCTCGATCACGGCATCCAACGCCGCGGCACGCTCGTTCAGAAAGTCACGCACCAGCGCGATCGCCTCTGTCAACTCCTCCAGCAACGCCTCGTCGGGCTTGGCCGGATCGCTCTCCTCGCCGCCGTCAGGTCCGATGCCGACGAAGGTTGCGAGCGCCCGACGCAGGTGCTTCAGGATGCCGCAGTAGTCAACGATCAGGCCGTTGTTCTTGCCCTCGTGCACGCGGTTGGCGCGGGCGATGGCCTGCATCAGCGTGTGGGCCTTGAGCGGCTTGTCCAGATAGAGTGTGGACAGGCTCGGCACGTCGAAGCCGGTCAGCCACATGGCACAGACGATGGCGATGCGAAACGGGTGCTCGGCCTGCTTAAAGGCCTCGTCGAGCGCCATGCGCTGCATGTGCTGGAACTGGGGCTTCGCGCGCATCGCCGCCGGCAGCTCCATGCCCTCCTTCATGAGCTTGCGGTGCGGAACGATGTCCAGGTCCCACCGCTGAAACTTGGCCAGCTCGCCCTGCTCCTCGCTCACCACCACTGCGGTCTGAGTCTCGCGCATCCAGGCGATCTGGCGGGTCAGGTCGGCGTCCTCCTGCTCGTCGTGGACTCCTTGTCCTGAAGCTTCCGCTCCGTGGCGCTCGTGCTTGTGCTTGTGCTTAAGCTCTGCGTCGAGCGTCTTGATGCGCGCTTGCCAATAGAACTCGATCAGCTTGTGCATCCGCACGCAAGTGACCTTGTCGATGCAGACCAGCATGGCCTTTCCGGTCTCCCAGGCGGTCGAGTAATGCTCGACGAAGTCGCGGGCCACCTGATCCAAGCGCTTGCCGGCGGTAATGATGTGATAGTCGCGCTTTAGCTCGCGCTCTAGGCGCTGAGCGACGTCGATGTCGTCGGCTTCGAGCGTCTCCAGCGTCTCGGCGATGCGCTCGTTCAGGTCGCCGAGGGCCAGTCCCAGCTTGTCGCCGCGGGCGTCGTAGTAGAGCGGCACCGTGGCTCGGTCGTCCACGGCGCGCTGGAAGTCGTAGGTGGACACATAGTCGCCGAAGACGCGGCGGGTGATCTCGTCGTCCTTGAAGAGCGGCGTGCCGGTGAAGCCGATGTAGCTGGCATTGGGCAGCGCGTTGCGCAGGTTGAGCGCCAGCGTGCCGTATTGCGTGCGATGCGCCTCGTCCGTGATGACGATGATGTCGTCGCGCTCGGAATAGGCGGTGTCCGCGTCCTTGTGGAACTTCTGGATCAGCGAAAAGACGTGGGACTTGTG
Source organism: Lamprobacter sp. (assembly GCF_034860625.1). NCBI lineage: Bacteria > Pseudomonadati > Pseudomonadota > Gammaproteobacteria > Chromatiales > Chromatiaceae > Lamprobacter > Lamprobacter sp. The sequence continues at coordinate 891 of NZ_JAYESN010000192.1, read as the reverse complement.
CTGCCCCAGCAGCCGTTGGAGGTGACCGCCGTTGGCAGCACGGCAGGGGTCGCGGTCGTGATCCACCACCCCGCAGCCGGCGAAGGTCTTGTAGATCTGGGTGTCCAGGTCTTCTCGGTCCGTCAGCACCAGGAAGCTGAAGTTGCCGCCGAGCTTGCGGTGCACCTTGCGGGTGAACATCACCATCGAAAAGCTCTTGCCAGAGCCCTGGGTGTGCCAGAACACGCCGAGGCGGTGCACCCGCGCGTCCCGCTCCCGCACCGCCTGCACCGCGCGGTTCACGCCCAGGAACTGGTGGTTTTGGGCCAGGATCTTGCGCGTCTCGCCAGAGGCGTCGTCGAACAGGATGAAGTTCTCCACCAGATCCAGGAAATTGGCCCGGTCGCAGACGCCCTTCAGCAGCGTCTCCATATCCACAGCGCCAGGCTCTTCCTCTGCCAAGCGCTTCCAGTCGTGAAAGTGGCCCCACTGGCTGGTGATGGAGCCGATCTTCGCTTGGTGGCCGTTGCCGAACAGCACCACCGCGTTGTGATGGAACAGCTGCGGGATCTCGGTCTGATAGGCCGAATAGTTCTGCTCATAGGCGGTGCGCAGATCCTTGTGCAGCGCCTTGCACTCGACGAACAAGAGCGGCAGCCCGTTGACGAAGCCGACGATGTCTGCGCGCCGCCGGTACAGATCGCCCTGCACCCAGAGCTCGCGGACGCACAGAAAGTCGTTGTTGTCCGGGTCGTCGAAGTCGATGACGCGCAACCGATCTCGCACCCGCTCGCCCTTGGCGTTACGGAAGGCCACGGGCACGCCATCACGGATCAGCGCGTCTTTGTCCCGGTTCGCGGCGACGATGCCTTGCGATGCCACCCTGGTCGTTAACTGCCGCACCGCGTCCTC
>NZ_JAYESN010000191.1:0-5936 GCF_034860625.1 Lamprobacter sp. | reverse complement strand
GATGGCGCGCATCCGGTTCGATTTTAACAACCCCGAGGGCCATCGGCTCGCGGGACTGCTAGAGACGCCGCCGGCGGGCGTCGAGACGCAGCGCTATGCGCTGTTCGCGCACTGCTTCACCTGCGGGAAGGATCTCGCGGCGGCAACCCGGATCAGCCGTGCCCTGGCGGCGCGCGGCATCGCGGTGTTGCGTTTCGATTTCACCGGTCTCGGCAATAGCGATGGCGACTTCGCCAACACCAGCTTTTCGTCGAATGTCCAGGATCTGCTCGCGGCAGCGGCGGCGCTTGAGACTGAGTATGCGGCGCCAGCGCTGCTGATCGGCCATAGCCTGGGCGGTGCCGCCGTGCTCGCCGCCGCTGGGCGCCTGCCGTCGGTCGAGGCGGTGGTAACGATCGCCGCGCCGGCGACGCCGGATCATATCGAGCACCTGTTCAGTGGTGTGCGCGGTGAGATGGAGTCGACGGGCGAGGCTGAGGTCCAGGTGGGTCGACGCCGGTTTCGTATCCGTCGCCAGTTCCTTGACGACCTCCAGCAGTATGCCGATGCGGAGCATATCCGCCGGCTGAAGCGCCCGCTGTTGGTGTTCCATTCGCCCGTCGATGAGATCGTTGAGGTTGAGGAGGCGGCTAAGATCTACCATGCGGCACTGCATCCGAAGAGCTTCATCTCGCTCGATCGGGCCGATCATCTGCTGACCGACCGAGAGGATTCCGAGTACGTCGCGGAGACGTTGGTGGCCTGGGCGAGCCGTTATCTAGGGCTGCATCGCCATCAGGAGGAGGCCGGCGCTGGCACTGCGCCCAAGGTGAAGTCCGGCGAGGTGCTGGTGACCGAGCGTGATCAGGCCTTTTTGCGTGGACTCTATGCGGCGCGGCATCAGTTGCTGGCGGACGAGCCAGAAACGGCGGGCGGCACGGATCTGGGGCCGAATCCGTATGAATTGCTGCTGATGGCCTTAGGCGCCTGTACCTCGATGACGCTGCGCATGGTGGCGAGCCGGAAACGTCTGGCGCTGGATGACATTGAGGTGCGGCTTCGGCATCAGGAGCTTCCGGCCGCAGAGGGCGCTCGGCAGGGTCCGCAGCAGATTGTGCAGCGGATCACGCTGGTGGGTGCGCTCAGCGAGCGGGAGCGTGCGCTGCTGCTGGAGATCGCCGAACGCTGCCCGGTGCATCGGACGCTCGTGCATTCTCAGCTGCAGATCGTCACCGAGGGCGATGAGCCCTGATTTCCGAACCATTGACCCTCAATTGACCTTCAATTGACCCTCAATTTAGCGGAACAGCCGAGGACGATGAAACGCTCGCGAACAGACCTGAAAACGACCTCGAGCCGGAGTGAGGTTGATGCCTTCCTGGAACAGGTGGCGGCGGCGCCGAAGCGGGCGCCGTCGGGTGCGCGCGGGCGGCTGATCTTTTCAATGGACGCGACCGCGAGCCGTGAGCCGAGCTGGGATCAGGCCGCCAGTCTGCAGGCGGCGATGTTCCAAGAGACGAACGACTTGGGTGGACTGGATGTGCAGCTCGTCCATTACCGGGGGTTTCAGGAGCTTCACGCCTCGCCTTGGTGCGGTCAGGCTGATCAACTCTTGCCGCGGATGACCGCGGTGCGCTGCGCGGCTGGCATCACCCAGATCGGTCGCGTACTCGATCACGCCATCGCTGAAACCGAGCGCAAGCGCGTCAATGCGCTGGTCTTCGTCGGTGATTGCGTCGAAGAGCCGCTCGATGGTCTTGCGGGGCGGGCGGGCCAGCTCGGCTTGCTCGGTGTGCCGGCCTTCCTGTTCCAGGAAGGGCGCGACCCGACCGCCGAGCGGGCGTTAAAGGAGATTGCGCGTCTCAGTGGCGGCGCCTGGTGTCCGTTCGACGCCTCGAGTCCAGGCACCCTGAAGGACCTTCTCAGTGCGGTAGCGGTCTATGCCGCTGGCGGCCGCAAGGCCTTGGCTGACTTCAGTCGTCGGCGCGGTGGTGATGTCCCGCGGCTGACCCAGCAGCTGAGAGGCGGGTAAATGATAATCATCGAGTCTGAGCAATGGCGCGGTTGCTGATCCTGCTGATCATCGTCGGTGGTCTGTTGTGGTTTCTCTACTGGTTTAGCCGCACGCCAGCGACGCAGGTTGCGCGCGTGCTGCGCCGCGCCGCGCTCTGGGGTGGCATTGGGCTGCTCCTGATCGCCACCCTCAGCGGGCGCCTGAATCCGATCTTTGCAGCCTTGGCAGCGGCGATTCCAGTCGGCTTTCGCATCCTCAATCTGCTGCACATGCTGCCGATGCTGCAACGGCTGCTGCGCTCGCTTGGGCTCGGTGGTCTGGCTGGGGGCCTGCCTGGTGGTGGCCTTGGCGGCGGACTTGGCGGTGGTCTCGGTGGCGCGGCAGGCGCCGGCGGCAAGCGCGGACAGCGCTCCGCCATCCGCACCCGCTATCTAGCGATGAGCCTCGATCATGAGAGCGGCGCGATGGATGGCGAGGTGCGTGAAGGTCCATTCCAGGGCCGACATCTCTCCGAGCTGGTCCTCGACCAACTGCTGCGCATGCTGGAGCTCTATCAGGACGACGATGAGCAGTCGGCGGCTGTGCTAACAGCCTATCTGGAGCGCGAACATCCGGATTGGCGCGAGCAGGCTGCCGAGGGCGATGCGGATCGCGATGGGGATGCTCGCGATGGGCGTAAGGCGTCCGGCGCGGGCGGGCAGGGCATGACGCGCGACGATGCCCTGGCCATTCTTGGTCTCGACGTGGGGGGCGGGACCGCGCCAGAGCCCGAGCAGATTCGCGCCGCGCATCGTCGCCTGATGCAAAAGCTGCATCCAGATCGTGGCGGTTCTGACTACCTGGCGGCGCAGATCAACGCGGCCAAGGCGCTGCTGCTTGGCGACTGAACGAGCGCTACACTCAATGCGAGTGCGCGGCTTCTGTCTAACCAAAAAAGCGGTTTAACCTAAAAAGAGCATTTCAACCGCAGATTACGCAGATTAACGGAGATATTTCAATACATTGCAGATGATCATTGCTTCACCTGCTGGGCAGCCTTATTAGACCTGCTAAAACCTTGTTTTAAATTATTTTAATCTGTGCAAATCTGCGTCATCTGCGGTTTATAGGTTTAAGGACTGGTGAGTTTGATCTCGATACGTCGGTTACGGCGATTGGCCGCAGCGTCATCGCCTTCGACCGCGGGGCGATGTTCGCCGAAGCCGGCGGCGACCATGCGCTCGGGCGCAAGGCCGCGGCTGGCGAGGAACTCGACCACCGACAGCGCGCGCGCGGTCGAGAGCTCCCAGTTCGAGGCGTAGCGGTGGCCCTCGCGCAGCGGCTGCGGGTCGGTGTGACCGTCGATACGGAGCACCCAGTCGATCTCATCGGGGATCAGCTTGGCCACCTCGAGCAAGGTCTCGGCAAGCTGCTCGAGCTGCGTGCGACCAGCCGGATTCAGAGCCGCTTCGCCGGACGGGAACAGCAGCTCGGACTGGAACACGAAGCGATCCCCGGTGATGCGGACATCGGGAGTCTCGCCCAGCGCCTCCTTCACGCGACCGAAGAACTCAGAGCGATAGCGCTCGAGTTCGTTGACCTGTCGCGCGAGCGCTAGGTTCAGGCGCTCGCCGAGATCAGTGATCTCTGCGGCCTGCTCAGCCTTGTCGCGCTCAGCGGCCGCCAGTGCCCCGGCAACCTCCTGCAGTTGGGTGCGCAAGGCGGCGATCTGCAGATTGAGCAGGGCGACCTGATCGCGCTGCTCGGCGGTCAATTCCTGTTCTTGCGCGAGCGCTTCTTGCTGCGAGGCGACCAGGGCATCCAGTGCGAGCAGACGCAGCTGGTCCTGATCGCGGGCCGCGGCCAGACTGTCTCGCTCGTCGGTGACCTCGGCTAGTTGTTCCGAGAACAGGGTCACTTGCGCGTTCAGCGCCTCGGCGCGCTCTTCGCTGAGGCCCAGCGCCTCGCTGACCTCGGCGAGTCGGTTGCTGAGCAGATCCAGTGCGAACTCCTGATCCGAGACCACCTGGCGCAGCAGGAACTGCGCCAGCGTGAAGATCAGCAGCACGAAGATCACCACCATCAACAACGCCGAGAGCGCGTCGACGTAGCCTGGCCAGACGTTGATGGTGCGGGAGCTGCGGCGGATTCCTGTGAACACTGGGTTTTAAGTGGTTAGTGGTTAGTGGTTAGTCGGGTTAGCGCTTGCGGGTGTCAGCAGCCTCTGCTGTCGCATCGGTCGCATCGGTCGCATCGGGGGCTGGCGCTGGTGAGCCTGCCTGGGCGGTGAGTAGGGCTTCGAGGACTTGCCGCTGGGCGCGGAGCTCGTCGAGCAAGGCGGCTGTGTCGGCGTTGGTTGTGGTGGTGTTGCTGGTGGTCTCGACGACGCGAACGGGTGAGTGGTTTGTTGCGCCGCCCATCTCGGGCTCGTCGATCAGCTGCGTCAGTCCTGAGAGCCATTCTTCGAGGTCGTTGAAGAAGCGGTTCTGCGCGTGCCCGGCTTGTAGGTCTAGGAAGCCGAGGATCAGCGAGCCGCCGAGACCGAAGAGCGAGGAGCTGAAGGCGGTGCCCATGCCGGCGAGCGGCGCTTCGAGTCCGGTCTTCAGGGTCGAGAAGACCTCGTCGACCGCGCCGCCGGAGACATCCAGCCCGGCGATGACCTGGCCGACCGAGCCGACGGTATCTAGCAGGCCCCAGAAGGTGCCGAGCAGGCCGAGGAAGATCAACAGCCCGATCACATAGCGCGAGATCTCGCGCGACTCGTCGAGTCGCGAGCGGATGCCGTCGAGGACGGTGCGCAGCGACAGTGCCGAGAGCCGGAAGCGATCCTTGCGTCGCCCGTGCAGATGGCGCGCCAGCGGCTTCATCAGCCGTGGATGCTCTTCCAGCAACTCGATATTGCCGGTGCGGAAATGCCTGATCCAGGCGATCTCTGGATGCAGAGCCAAGACCTGCTGCAGGTTGATGATGAGTCCGATGGCGAGCACGCCGAGGATCAGGCTGTTGAAGCCCCAGTTGGCGAGAAAGGCGTCTTGGAGCGGCACGAAGAGAACAGCGACCAGAGCGCCGACCAGCGCCAGGTAGACCGCCATCCAGAAGAGTGAATGATTTGGATTACTCATGGCCGTGAGCTTAGGCTATTTCTGTTTAAGCTCATACCGTCTTGCTGGTCTTTTCGCTCGCCTTCCGCGTCGCGTTGCTGACCACAGAGTCTGGCCACAGAGTCTGGCCATGTTCCCGACGACGCTTCCGATGACATTCCCGACGACGCTCCTTGAGAAGGCAAGCAAAGATCCTGCATGGATCAGGGCGAGCTTTTCCGGCAACCGCCCTAGCTGCTGTGCTCCACGATGCGATCGCGCCAGCGTTGGGCGGCGGCGAGGATGTTGCCCGGCTCTAGGGTGAGGGGTTCGCCGTTGCGGATCATCTGGCGGCCCGCGATCCAGACGTGCTGGACCTGGTTGCTGCTGGCTGCGTAGACCATCTGTGAGCAGGCATGGTAGAGCGGTTGCGTATGCGGATTGCCAAGATCGACCGCAACCACATCCGCCGCCTTGCCGACCTCCAATGAGCCGGTCTCGTCGTCGATCCCGAGCGCCTTGGCACCGTTCAGGGTCGCCATGCGTAAGGCGGTTTCGGCGGGAACCGCCGCGGCGGAGCCGGCGACCCCTTTCGCCAGCAGCGCTGCCGTTCGCATCTCGGCGAGCAGGTTGAGATCATTGTTGCTGGCGGCGCCATCGGTGCCGAGGGCGACATTCACGCCGGCATCCAACAGGTCCGCGACGCGGCAGAATCCACTTGCCAGCTTCAGATTCGATTCGGGGCAGTGCACCACATGCGCGCCGCTCGCGGCCACGCGGGCGATCTCTTCGTCCTCCAGCTGCGTCATGTGCACGGCGATCAACTGCGACCCCAGGAGGCCAAGCCGCTCCAATCGCGCCAGCGGCCGCTCGCCGTGCGTGCT
>NZ_JAYESN010000190.1:0-6014 GCF_034860625.1 Lamprobacter sp. | reverse complement strand
CGCGCGTAATCTGATCCAGGCCGACTGGCGGCGTATCCAATGAAGATCGTTCATGATGGAGGCGGGATGTACCGTCAACACGCAGCGACGGGGCTGACCGAGGTCGCGAGCGGTCAAAGCGCGCGGCCCCCGGATGCGCACCTGTTCGATGATGGCGGCGGCGCGAAAGCGTACGGATTGCGGGCCGTCATCAGCCTCCTGCATCTGGCACGGATGGTGGTAGGCTTGCGCCATCAAATTATGGGGGAGTCACTGGCCGATGTCCGCTGACGTCAACTACGAATACTCATCGAATGCGCTGGTGCCGCGTCCGGGCACGGGGCTGGCCGAGACCGGACGGCGCACGCATCCGGTGCTGGCGCGTATGAGCCGCGATCTGCTGGCGCGGGCCGAGGTGCAGGGGTTGAGCACGGCCCGCTATCGCTTGGGGAAGTATGTGCTGCGCGAGCCGGATTATCGGCAGATTCTGGATTGGGCGGAGGCGTTGGGGAAAGCGCCGGAATGGGTGTTGGAGCAGTTGGAGCAGTTGGAGGAGTCAAAGCTAGAGCCTGAAGAAGACGATGATCTTAACCCCATCGTTTTTGCTGCTGAGGATGGTGACATTCAGAGCTTGGTTTGGGATTTCGAGCGTCTGCCGGTTGTGCCAGAGCCGTGGCGGGACGGGTTATTGATCCATACCTTGGGGTTGAAAGGCACATGGCCTAAGCCTGACAGTGCATGGCGTCCTGATCTGCTTTATCTAAAGCGCGTCCATTGCCGCGACGTTGGATTATCGCGAATCGACCTTTCGGCGGTGCCGAGGCTGACCTCGCTCAATTGCGCGGTCAATAAACTTACCAAAGTGGATCTAACGCAGGTACCGGAGCTAACCAATCTCGACTGTTCGGGCAATGCACTTACCGCGTTAGATCTAACGCCGGTACTAGGGCTGACCATGCTCTACTGCTGGGATAATCAACTCACCGACCTGGATCTGATACCGGTACCGGGGCTAACTACGCTCTACTGCGGCGACAACGCACTCACCGACCTGGATCTGACACCGGTACCGGGACTGACCGACCTCTACTGCGGCGGCAATCCTCTAACTGATCTGGATCTAACGCCTGTGCCTGGGCTGACCCACCTCGCCTGCGGTGGCAACCAACTTACTGATCTGGATCTGACACTAGTGCCAGGGCTGGCCACGCTCTACTGCCAATCCAACCAACTCACCGACCTGGATCTGACACCGGTACCGGGACTGACCGACCTCATCTGCGACGACAATCCTCTAACCGACCTGGATCTGACGCCTGTGCCTGGGCTAACTGAACTCCGCTGCGGTGGCAACCAACTCACCGAGCTGGATCTGTCGTCAGTGCCAGCGCTGATTTACCTTTCGTGCGATAAATCCGTCCGCCTCATCAATCCCCCCGCCAATCTCAAAGTCTGAAGGCAATGGAGGCAATAACCCATGCACTCCACCCCCTGGCTCCTCCTCGACACCGAGACCACCGGCTTCAAGCCGCCGATCTTCGTCGTCGAGCTGGCCGCCCAGCGGATGCGCGGCTGGGAGCCGGAGGGCGAACCCTTCGTGCGCCTGCTCGATCACGGCGTCGCCATCCCGCCCGAAGCGGCGCGCGTCAACGGCTACACCCGCGAGATCCTCGAACGCGACGGCGAACCGCCATCCGCCGTCTATGACGCCTTCGCCGACTACGCCGAAACGCGCCCACTGGTCGCCTACAATCTGAGCTACGACCTCGATCAAGTCCTGCGCCCCGAATGGCAACGCCTGGGCCGCGCCCCCATCGGTCGCCACGGCTTCTGCGCCCTGCGTCTCGCCCAACGCCTGCTCGACCCCGTACCGGCGGGCAACTGCAAACTCCAGACTCTGCGCCAGTTCTACCGCCTGCCCGCACGCGGCGCCCATACCGCCCTGGGTGATGTCGAAACCGTCGTCGATCTGCTGCAACAGGTCTTGCGCCCGCTGGCCGAGGCGCGCGGACTCACCACCTGGGAGACCCTGAGCGCCTACGCCGAAGCCCCCTGGTTTCCCTCCCGCCTCGCCTTCGGCAAATACAAAGGCCGCGACTTCCGCGAAGCCCGCCACGACGCCGACCTGCGCGGCTGGCTCGAATGGCTCGCCGCCTCCAGCACCCCGCGCAGCGCCGAGATGGGCCGCTGGTATCTCGACCGACTCGACGATGCCCTCAAATCCGACCCCATCACGCCCGCGACCCTGCTCATCGACCTCGACTCCGAAACCGGCGCCGGTCTGATCCTCTACCGCGACCCCGAACGCGAAACCCTCAACCGCCTGATCGACGCCGCCCGCACCCGACTGGCCGAACTCGAAGCCGAATCTGCCCGCGAACATCAGACCGTCGCCGTGATCCAGGCCCGCCTGTTCGAGCGTCTGCGCCCGCTCTACCAACGCCGCGACGCCTTACAGATCGTCATCGACTACCGCCGCCGCTATCTCGACCTGCTGCTGATCGAAGGCGAGGACGCCGCCGAAGCCGCCACCGCCGACTATGCCCAAGCCCGAGCCGACACCGAGCGCGAGTACGAAGACGCCGCCGCCGAAGCCGGCCAGCAACGCGAACTGACCGAGGACGAAGCGCGCGAACTCAAGACCCTGTTTCGCCAACTGGTCAAGCTCTACCATCCCGACCGTTACGCCCACGATCCCGAACGTCAGGCCATCCATGAGCGCCTGATGCAGGAGATCAACCAAGCCCGCGACCAGGGCGACATCGACCGCCTGCGCGAGATCGCCCGCGACCCTAATGCTTTCCTCGCCCGTCAGGGACTCGCCGGCCTCGACTTCAGCGACGACGCCGACCTGACCAAACTGCGCCAACTCTACGACAGCCTGCAAGGGCGGATTCTGGCGACCCTGGAGGAACTGGCCCGACTGCGCGAGAGCCACGACTACGAACTCCATCGCCTCAGCCAACAGCGCCCGGAACTGCTCGACAACGTCGCCGACGCCCAGGCCGAGACACTGCGCGCCGAGATCGCGACCCTGCAAACCGAAGCCGACCGACTGGCCGCCGAAATCACCACACTGACCGGATCACCTGAGATTCTGACCGATTGATCGAACCCGCCAACGCCGATCTTTTTGTGCAATCCAGACTAGACTACAGGGGGTTCCTTGCCCATGTCCGCCAACTATAACCACGAATCCTCATCAAACTCGCTGGTGCCACGTCCGAGCACAGGTCTGGCCGAGACTGGACGGCGCACGCATATGGCCGCTCGACCTAATCGCCGGACAATACTGCCCCAAAGCCCCAGATTCCAGGGGATGTTCGTATCCGCGAGTCAGGGCGAATGACTATACGGTGCTGGAGCGTATGAGCCGCGATCTACTGTCGCGGGCCGAGGCGCATGGATTGAGCACGGCACGCTATTGCTTGGGGAAGTAAGCGGGCGTCCACATTTAGGCTAGATTTCGGGTAGCGGCGAGTACAATTATCTAAATCATACGGGACTTAATGGTGCAAAACGTGTTGCTTAGCGATCGGTCGGCTAGGTAGCCTTCTGGTTACCGAGATCCTTAGGGGGAAACTTGAAGCGAAATAGGTTTAAAAAGAGCAGTAGGGGGTTAAGAGGCTGTTTAGAAAGTCGGAGGGAATGGGTTTCATATCAATCACGTTGCATAAGCAATCTGATTGTCGCAGAGGTCGCGAAGTAGAAGCCGGATTGACGCGATATAGATTTGTGCTTGACTCGAATTCGGATCACGCTCGTCGTCTTTGCTCAAACGGCGTGCGCGAGAGAACCAAGCGAAACTGCGTTCGACCACCCATCGACGGGGGAGGACATGAAAGCCCTTTGCTCCTTGTTGCTTTTTCACGACCTCGAGGACGCACTGGAACCGGGCAAGTACCCAGTCGTGGAGTTCTCGGCCAATGTAGGCGCTGTCGGCCCAGATCTTCCGGATGGTGTTGGCGGCTTGAAACAGCTTCTCCAGCACCTCGGGGGCGGCTTTGCCATCGTTGATCCCCGCCGAGTGTACGACCGCGACGATTAGATAACCCATTGTATCGACGACAATGTGTCGCTTGCGACCCTGGATCAGCTTGCCGCCGTCGAACCCGGATTCGACGCGGGATTCCGGGGGTGCCTTTGACGCTTTGGCTATCGATGATCGCCCCTGATGGTTGTGGGTGACGCCCGGCGCGTTTGCGTGCAAGCTGCCGCAACACGTCGTGAATGATCTCCAAGGTGCCGTCCTTGCGCCACTTGGTGTCGTGATAGAACACGACCGAGTGGGGCGGGAAATCCTTCGGCAGCGATCGCCACTGGCAGCCCGTCTTGTTGACGTAGAAAATGGCATTGAGCACGGCGCGAAGATCATGTTCAACTGGGCGACCCTTGATCGTCGCCTGGGCCTCAGTGAGGAGTGGACCGATGATGTCCCATTCCGCTTCGGTGACGTCGCTATCATAGCCCTTGCGCGTTGGATGCTGCTCTGGATTCATTGCAAGACCCCCAATGAACTGGCGAGTGAACCGCTTCTCGCCGAAGATCATGGAGATGATGTCATAAAAATCAAGGCTTTAGTTTCCAAACAGCCTCTGAGGGTCAGGCGGATCGAAGTCTAACCCCTGACCATCATAAGTTAGTCCTAAATGCACTGTTAGTTCAAAAATGAGGCGCACATGGAACTTGGACCTATACCTAATCACTTAAAGCGCGCTATGCGAGAGCATTTTCTCTCTGAATTGAAGGGGCGCCACTCGTTGGAGACCTATGAATTAGACCTTTTTTGGTGGTTTCGCAGGGAAACGGAAGAAACCTGGTTGCAGATGGATGTAGAGGAGCAAAAATACATTCAAGAACAGATTGCTGCTGGGGCCGAGGAGATCAACGACAGCGGGATTGTCACTGTCGACTACTATCGCAAGAGAATGCGATTCTCTCACATAATATTTCTCACATCTCTACTGGAAAGCGGAATGAAGCGGGAGTGCAATCGACTGACTATCGCTCTGCACGAGAAGATTTTGTTTAAAGCCTCTGATTTAAAGGGTGATCCGTGGAGCGCTCGAAAGGTCTTTCTTGAGAGATATGGGTCATTTCAAACGCCCAATGATCTTTGGGATCCAATCAAGAAGCTTCTGGCTGTGCGTAATGCTCTTGTGCATCATAATGGTGAAGTTTCTATGCTCACCAAAGACCAAGCCGCTGCTCTAGGAAAGATTCCGGGCATAGATGTCAAGCGAAGCGAAATTGACATTGATGTTAGCTATGTGGATCAGGCATCAGAATCAGTCCGCAAAATTATGAAGTTTCTTCATGACAAAACCAATTCCGTCGTAGACCGAGCTGTTAAACCACAGATTGTCACGTAGTAGGGCCTAACAGAAAAAGAAGTCTAGTCGAATTATTAGAACTGAACGCTCAGGTTTGTTCAGCCAGACAACGCCAAAGGCGCTTGTGTCAGCACTCCTACTATCCGGCCTTGCCTCATCCTCCACTACAGTTGCCGTTTCGCTGTCTGGATCATCGTCGATCGCCCATAGATCAACACCAAGGCCGCGCGCATGCTATGACCCGCACAGTCAGCAAGCGGTCATCACACCAAGCCTTATGTCTCAGCAAAAGCTCCCGATCGGCATCCAAACCTTCCGCAAGATTCGCGAAGGCGGCTTCACCTATGTCGACAAGACCGTCGAGGCCCACGCGCTGGCCACACAAGCCGGGGTCTACTTCCTCTCGCGCCCACGCCGCTTCGGCAAGAGCCTGTTCGTCGATACGCTCAAGGAGCTGTTCGAGGGCAACGAGGCGCTGTTTCGCGGCCTGCACATCCATGACCAATGGGACTGGACTCAGTGTCATCCGGTCATTCTGCTCGACTTCGCTGCCGGTGTGGTCCAGAGCCGTGTCGAGCTGGATCGGCGCATCCGGCAACTGATCGACACCAACGGTCAGCGGCTTGGGATCGATTGCAACTGGGAGAACAAGGATATCCCAGGCTGTTTCAGCGAACTGATCGCGCGCGCTCACGAACACGC
>NZ_JAYESN010000189.1:0-6021 GCF_034860625.1 Lamprobacter sp. | reverse complement strand
TTTCCGAAACTCTTCAAAATCGGCCGGACTGAGTTTGAGAACGCGGTTTTCGATCTGTTCAAGTTCAGTCATTAGTTTGCCTTGTAGTCGGTGGGTGCCAGTTTCTGGTGCGTGTTATATCGGCTAACGTTACCCTCAGCCCGCGTCAAACTGCGGCCTGAGCGAGAGCGAAGGGCGCAGTTTGGCATCGGAGCTGGTGGCGTTGTTAGCTTTCAATTATCTCGACCTCTCGGATAAGGTAACGCTTGACTGTACCGTTCCCTGTAAGAACCCTCTGAACTGAAAGCTTCAATTTGCCACCATTTCCGCCCTGCGCATGGTGCATCGACCAGGTCAGCATCTGCTTCTGAGCGGATGTAACGTCATCATGGAGCACAAAAGAAATGGTTTTCTCTTGCCTGTCATCATATAGTCTTCCGAATCCGGACAGGATGTTGTAACGAGTCACGTTGCCCGTAATTGTGTTGTCAATTTCTGGGTCCGTAGTCAGTGAGACGTTTCTCAAGGTCTCCGAGTCAAGCGTTATTATCGTTCCTATTCTCGGCCGAACGATGGAGATCTCCATTTCCTCGTCGTTCCTTATTGGACGATGAGCTAGCTCTAATGGGACCTCCAGCGCTTCCTCTATCTCGCCAATGAATGGATCAATACGATCACGCAATCTCAGCACGTGAGGGGTCTGCGGCTGGTAAATCAATCCCAACGTGCTGGACCAAGTCCATTTGAGGATGTCGTAAAATGCGGCGGCAGCTATGCTCGCTCCAATTGCTTCTTTGTTTGTTATGACGAATGTAACTAACGTTTCAAAGCTTCCATGCCTCGGCGGGTGAAGGTAGAGCCTGCCGCCCTCCAGCCGGTTTCCTTTCTTACGAACCTCTCCATCGTTCAGTAGGGCGTGTGAAGTTATTGCAAGCGCCCTTGCAAATCCTTGCAGGGATAGAGCTGCATCATACATATCCAGCTGGCCGTCCGTTGCCGTACCGTTGTGATAAGAAATCTTGAAGCTTATTTTTGTCATTCGCGAGTCCTTGCGGGCCGGTGAAGTTCGAAGCTAATGCCCAAGGTAAGCCGGGCGCGCGGGATGAGATTTCAGGTTGAGTTGCGCCCCCTCCCGCGCCTCGGCTTGACCGACTTGTTATGCCTCGCTCATGTTTGGCGTGACAATCCTATGCCATTTTTTGTGACACTCCGGACATAAGAACGACTTTGGCCATTGTTCTGATTCATCACCGAAAAGATGCCTAGGCGCCCAATGATGTGCTTCGGCTCCTTCTCTGTTGCAGACCTCGCAAATAAAAGGCAACTGAAGCGGATGAAGCTCTTTTATATCGATATTTGCTTTTTCTACTGCTTTTCGTTTGGCGAATCCCGGTATGCGTTTCCCGCAATTCAAGCAATAAAACGGATATTTTGGATTTCCGCCGGCATCGACGTAATGCCCGACGCCCCATCCTTTAGCTCCACAATATTTGCAAGGATGGTCGGGGTATTTTATCGCGTTTTTCCATGAGGTATTAACCATGAAACCTGCCCTTTCTGCGGAAGCGATGATGTTGGGTATTCATATCGAGATCATCCAGACGGGCGCGAGCTGTCTTTGATTGCTTCCGGTAATTGCGGCGCATCAGCACCTGTTAGAACTTACCATAACATTTACGATGACGATGAATCAGAGTCAGCCTGGAACGAGCGTTACAACTTACAAGCTGCTAAGATTTGTTTAGAGGCATAACAGTGTATTCATTTACGCGCAAATTGAACCATCGATTTGCATGCACAGCGAAAACGCATGCTTGCACGCAAACCAAACCATTCAGCCTGCAATCAACGCCATGGTTTAACTTGCACAGCTACCGTTTGTCTAGTGACCGATCAATCCCCTTGGCAAGCATTACCAACCAGCGTTTAGCCTCCCAAGTCGGCGGCTGATTGTCTGCGATCCAGGCTCTCTCATGATTGCCATCACTGGAGTCTAGCGCATGTCACGCCTTCGAGCAGATTCCTTACCAACTTGGTCTGGCGGCGGTGCGCAGCACGGCCGCTCTTCTCGGCGCCTCGCTCCTCGCTTCGATCAGCCGCAGGGCGCGTTGCGACAACGCGCGCTGTGGTGTCTGCCCGATTGCTGATGGCTTGCACCTTGTTCGCCGCGACGAGCCCGCCCAGAGGCTTGGCGCCGGAGGCCGGGCGCGCGGACGCGGAGCAGAGCACGACCGGGCGGAGCCGCAAGGCCGGCGGGTGGGTGAGGAGCGGCTTTGTTGGCCTTCAGCCAGCGAAAGGGGGTAGCGAAGTGCCGGCGCTGGACCGACGGGCGGGGCTGGGACAGTACCATGACTGGCTGCTAAGCCAGGGCTTGATCAGCATTCGCGATCAGTGGATGAAAGCGCATGGCTATGCCTGAAATCGGCGTGTGCTCACTTCTCATGAACCGCCTAGTGCGGACCCGCATGCTAGGTGGTGTGGGGAGGGCGGGTTAGACACCCGCCCTTACCCGATTAGCTTCCTGTCTTTTGAAGCAAATATTTTGGACCGGGATTAAGCACAGGGCGTTTTGATTGTGCTTCTCGCTCTCGGAGTGCGGCAATAATGCGCCGGAGATCATGTCCGTAAGCGGAGGCATGTTCTTCCCGGTGCTTTCGCATTTCCTCGATAATAGGGTCTTCAGTCATTAAATGTGCCTCCGAGTTCTTCCGGCGAGCAAAGCAATGGACAAACGTAGCCGAGGGATTCAACGATTCGAGTGATCAATTTCTTGGTTTCGGCGTTGTTGATATGCTTGAAATTCCAGGTAAGCAGATAGTCAACTCCTTGAGTTGCAGCAATGGCGATGTGAAGGGCGTCATCCTCGCTGCCAGCGGGTATAGCCTTTTCTGCAATGAGTCTTTCAGAGAGGAAGAGAGCGTTATCCGTAGCGGCTAGGCTCGGAATTCGTTCAATAAGTGCAAGTCGGCGTTCAGCAGCCGAAGGATCTCCGCGCCCGATTTCGTCCTCAACCAGAGCCGATACTCTCAAGTCAAAGCGCTGCTTTTCGTTTTCCCACCACTCAAGCGTAAGTGCTTGCCGGCCTGCGACGATGACATCGCGACTTGGACGGGAAACCAGGTAGCTGATTACCGAGGATTCAATGTAGACAACAGGCTTCATTGGCTTTGGTTCGGTTGCCGTGTTTCTCGGAAGCTAACAGTGTATTCATTTACGCGCAAATTGAACCATCGATTTGCATGCGCAACGAAAACGCAAGCTTGCACGCAAACCAAACCATTCAACCTGCAAGCAACGCCATGGTTCAACTTGCATAGCTGCTGTTTGTCTAGTGACCGATCAATCCTCTTGGTAAGCATTACCAACCAGCGTTTAGTCTCCCAAGTCGGCGGCTGATTGTCTGCAATCCAGGCTCTCTCATGATCGCCATCACTGGAGTCTAGCGCATGTCACGCCTTCAAGCAGATTCCTTGCCAGCTTGGTCTGGCGGCGGTGCGTAGCACGGCCGCTCTTCTCGGCGTCTCGTTTTCGCTCCTCGCTTCGATCAGCCACAGAACGCGTTGCGACAACGCGCGCTGTGGCGTTTGCTCGAGTGCTGACGGCTTGCACCTTGTTCGCGGCGACGATCCCACCTGGAGCGGATGCCCGGAACGTGCGGAAGGCAGGCGCGGAGGGCGGATGAGGAGCCGCGCGACGGCCTTTCAGACTGCAACGAGGGTAGCGCGCTGTGCCGGGGCCGGCGGAGCGTGCGGGATTGGGCCAACACCGCACGCTTCAACAACTCAGACTGGTTGCGGATTACACGCTGGAGCCGCTTGCCTTGGATGACGCGCGGCGCATGATCGCTGAGGCTGAGCGATTCATCGCCGTTGCTGAAGAGATCGCGGTTTCAGCATGACGGTCGTTACGAAGTTGTGTCAAAGGGCACTGAACGTTTCAACAGCGACCTCAAGCGTGCGCGCTGGACGCTTGCGATGGGTCGCAAGCGCAAGGTGGTCGGCCTCGATCTTCTTGAGCGTCGAAACATCGAAATACTCTTCACCACAGTCGTCACAGCGCAAGCAGGGCACCTCCTCGACGATCAGTAGCTCATCGCCCTGCTGATGAATGTAGCGGGTGGTTGTGGGAGTCAGATGCGCATGGCCGCAGAATTGACAGTTGCTGCTCATCTATGATCGCCTCGCTCGAATGGATGCTCGCGATCGCCATGCCGAGACCAGCGATACTGTTCGCTGGCGACTCGTTCGATGATCCAGTCGAGCTTCAATGCCATCGACCTCAGAGCAACACCCGCTCAATCCCGCCAGCCTTCACCTGCTCCAAGAACCGCTGCTGCCAGCCCTCGCCAAGACGATGCTTGGCCAGCTCGATGACGATGTAATCGGTCATCAGCCCGGTCTCGTCGGCGTACTTGGCCAGGCCCTGCTGACAGGCGGGGCATGCGGTGAGGAGTTTGACCTCGCCGTTCTCGGCGCGGGTCTTGCCGGTGAGCGCCTGGATGCCCTGGGTTAGCTCTTCGTGCTTGCGGAAGCGCACCTGGTTGGCGATATCCGGGCGGGTGGTGCCCAGCGTGCCAGCCTCGCCGCAGCAGCGGTCCGAGAGCGGCACCTTCTGGCCCATGAGCTTTTCCGCCACCGAAGTCGGCTGATAGGTCTTCATCGGCGTGTGACAAGGGTCATGATAGAGGTATTGCTGGCCGCTGACGCCCTCCAGACTGACACCCTTTTCCATCAGATACTCATGGATGTCGAGCAGTCGACAGCCGGGGAAGATGCGCTCGAACTCGTACTTGAGCAGCTGATCCATGCAGGTGCCGCAGGAGACGATGACGGTGCGGATGTCCAGATAATTGAGCGTGTTGGCGACGCGGTGAAAGAGCACCCGGTTCTCAGTGGTGATCTGGTGACCGGACTCCTCAAGGCCGGCCGCGCGCTGCGGATAGCCGCAGCAGAGATAGCCTGGCGGCAGCACGGTTTGGCTGCCGTGCTCATAGAGCATCGCCAGGGTTGCCAGGCCGATATCGGAGAACAGCCGCTCGGAGCCGCAGCCGGGAAAGTAGAACACCGCGTCTGAGTCTTCAGTGACCTTAGCCGGATCAGCGAGGATCGGCACCCGCGTGCGGTCCTCAAGCCCGAGCACCTGGCGGAAGGTGCGCTTGGGCAGGTCGACGCGGATCGAGCGGCTGACCAACTGCACCGCCTGGCCGATCGGATTCGGCGTGCCGCTGCTGGCGCCCGGATGGGCATTGGGCTGCTCGGTCAGATGCAGGCCCTTGGCCACAGCATTGGCCAGGTTCATGCCCTGAAACCCCCACTCGGCGAGTCCTTTGCGCATGACGCGAATAGCCTGCGGATTCTGGGTATTCAAGAACGCCATCGCCGCCTTGCCTGCGGGAGTCGAACGCTTCTTACCGCGCTCAACCAGGATGCGGCGCATGCGCATGGTGACATCGCCGAAGTCGATGTCGACCGGGCAGGGCGTCAGGCACTTGTGGCAGATGGTGCAGTGATCGGCGACATCGTTCATCTCGTCGAAGTGCCGTTCCGAGAGTCCGCGCCGGGTCTGCTCCTCGTAAAGGAAGGCCTCAATGATCAAGCCGGTTCCAAGGATCTTGTTGCGCGGCGAATAGTCCAGGTTGGCGCGCGGCACATGGGTCATGCACTTGGGCTTGCACTTGCCGCAGCGTAGGCAGTTTTTGATGTCGTCGTTGAGCGCGCCGAGTTCGGTGGCCTCGAGGATGATGGCCTCTTGCTCGACCAACTGCAGCGACGGCGTATAGGCGCCATCGAGCCCGGAACCAGGCAGCAGCTTGCCGGGGTTGAAGCGCCCCTGCGGATCGACGCGCGCCTTATACTCGGCGAAGGCGGCAAGCTTCTCAGGCGCCAGATAGCGCACCTTGGTCAGGCCGATGCCATGCTCGCCCGAGATCACGCCATCGAGCCGTTCGGCGATCGCCATGATGCGATCGACCAGCCGGTCGGCCTCCTGCAGCATCTGATAGTTGGCCGAGTGCACCGGGATGTTGGTGTGGATGTTGCCGTC
>NZ_JAYESN010000188.1:0-6152 GCF_034860625.1 Lamprobacter sp. | reverse complement strand
GCGCATCGAGCCCGAGGCGATTCGCTTCGGGTCCATCGCTGAGGCGGTTGGTCCGCACAGCGACGACCGGGCCGCTGAGGATCGGGACCAGGAGGCCGGCGCATGAGTACCCAGGTGGTGCTGGTCTCCGATCAAGTGCTGCAGAACCTGATCCCGATCCTGATGGAACGCCCGGCGCGAGTGTTTCTGGTCCTCACCGAAGAGATGGCTCGGCGCGGTGCCGACCGGCGTCTCACCAACCAACTGCGTGACGCAGACGCACAGCTCATCCGCTGCCTGGGCTGTCCGGATAGCGGCTTTCCGGCGATCCAACACTTCGCCCATCAGGTCGCCGAGCGCGTGCTCAACGTCGACCCCGACACCGAGATCGTGCTCAACGCCACCGGTGGCACCAAGCTGATGTCGCTCGCCTTCGTCGAGGCCTTTCGCGGGCTGGCTAGCCGCATCCTCTACACCGACACCGCCCATCGGCGCATCGAGTACCTGGCTAGCAGCGCCCAGGACGGGCCGGCCTCGGTCCCCGCACCGACGCCGATGAGCAACGTGCTCGACGTGCCCGCCTATCTGCGCGCCCAAGGCTTTCAGTTCCAGCGCGCCGTCTCTGATGATCCGACCTGGACAAGGCTCGCCACAGCGCGCAAGGCCGCCTGCAAGTTCCTTGGCCGACGCATCGCCGACCCGAGCCTGCAGCAGCTGATTGGCAGCTTGAATTATCTGGCCGACAAGGCCCTCGAGCGCTTGCCGGACAGCCGCGATGAGCGTCTGGCGGCGCCGGTGCAATCCTTTCCGCGCCCACCGCGCGGGCTCTGGGCCGAGGCGATGGCGCAGTTGGCCGCCGCTGAGGTGCTCGCCTGGGAGCCCGGCTCGGCGTATTTCCGCTTCACCGACCTGGCCGCGGCGCAGTTCGTGCGCGGTGGCTGGCTCGAGGACTACGCCTATCACGCCGTGCACGATGCCGGTGTGCATGATGCGCGCCTTGGCGTCGAGGGTCACTGGGATCGCCAGGAGGCCATGGCCAACGAATTCGACGTGCTCGCCTGCCACCTGAACCAACTGCTGCACATCGAGTGCAAGACGCTGCGCTACCGCGACGAGAACGATAACGCCATCGCCTACAAGCTCGACAGCCTCGGCGATGACGTCCGCGGGCTGTTCGGCCACACCTGGCTGCTCTCCGCGCGTGAGCCGACCGAGACGCTCATCGCCCGTGCCCTGCGTGCGCGCATCCGTCTGGTGCCGCCGGCGGAGCTGCAACAGCTGCGGGATCTGGTGCGGGAATGGAGTGGGTGATGCCCCGTCAGCCCGGCTTGGTGACTGGCAAGAAACGCTTCAATCGACTGTGCGACGAAGGTTATCTGATGGAGGTCTGGTGAATGCATCCATTTATTGAACAACATCGACGCGCCATCCGAGCGCTCGCCGCGCGACGTGGCATACAAGACGTCCGCGTCTTTGGCTCGATGGCGCAGGGGGAGATTGATGTCGAGCGCCAAAGCGATATCGATCTGTTGGTTTCCCTTCCCGCCGGTCAGAGTGGGCTAGCGTTGGGCGGTTTGCTCATGGACGTGCAGGAGTTGACCAGGCGCAACGTCGACGTTGTCACGGAAGCGAGCCTCGCGCCATCGTTACGTGAGCGGATTTTGCGCGAGGCGCAACCGTTATGACACCGGGAAAGGAGACCGATGAGGCGCTGCTACGGCACATCAAAGAAGGCATTGAGCGGATTCAGGAATACACCGGAGGTGACCATGCGACCTTTGTCAGCTCACATCTGGTGCAAGATGCCGTGATGCGCAATCTGCAAACGTTGGCCGAATCCACCCAGCGTTTGAGTCATCCGATCAAAGCCAGTGAGCCGACGATCCCTTGGCGTGACATTGCCGGGTTTCGCAATGTCTTGACCCACGGCTACCTGGGGCTGGATACCCAGCTCGTCTGGAGCGTGATCGAGCAAGATCTTCCCGGTTTGCACGCCTCTGTTGAGCGCATGCTGTTGCGCGTCACCACGCCATAACCTTCTGCCATCGGGATGATCTGGCCGCAAGGTTGCCGCTCCGGATGACTGAGCGCGATCGTGCCATCCTTGCCGACCAGAGTACTGGCTATCCACGAAACGGACACATCGAACGGACCAAACAAGCAGCCTTATGAAAACGCTCGACTGCAAAATCACCTTCAACACGCCGGCGTTTCTCGGCAATGCCGAACAGAACGGCCAGTGGCGAACACCACCGTTCAAGGCGCTGTTGCGGCAGTGGTGGCGTGTGGCCTATGCGGCTCAGCATGCCAACAACTTGACCATCGAGCACATGCGAGAAGAGGAAGGACAGCTCTTCGGTGTCGCATCAGACAAACGCCACGGCTCACGTCAGAGTCAACTGCGACTCCGGCTCGATCGCTGGGAGCTTGGCGCCCAGAAGGATTGGCGAGGCCTTGAGACAGCGAGAGTCGTCCATCCTGAGGTGACCAATCAGCAGGGCAATGCCGTTGCCGTAGGCGCGCAGCTTTATCTCGGTTATGGTCCACTTGGATTTGCGCAGGGACAGACCGCTCTGAAAAAGAACGCGGCGATCCAGGCCGGCGAATCCGCCACGCTCTCGATCGCCTTCCAGGAGGCTCACGAGCCACTGTTGCAGACGGCGATCTCGCTCATCGATCACTACGGAACCATCGGTGGGCGTAGTCGAAACGGATGGGGTTCTTTCCAACTATCGGCGTCTGACAACACTGTCTCGCCGACCAAAGCTGAGCTTGTCAAGGCGGTTCAGCGTCCCTGGCGAGAAGCCTTGAGACTGGATTGGCCAAATGCGATTGGCATCGACGATCGGCAGAGACCTCTGATCTGGCAAACCAGTCAGTCATTCCCAGACTGGAAAAGCGTCATGCGCCAACTTGCTAAGCTCAAGATTGAGCTGCGGACACAACAATTTCCATTCCATGGCATGGGTGTCCCGCAAGCGCGCCACTGGCTGAGCTACCCGGTGACGCACCACACGGTTCCGGCCTGGGGCAATAATGCTCGCTTGCCAAACAGCTTGCGCTTCAAGGTGCGTGTCACGCTTGATGGAACCCTGCGTGGGCTGATCGTACATGTCCCCTGTTTGCCGCCTAATCAGCCGTTTCAGCCTAATCGGCAAACCGTCGAGAGCATTTGGTCCCGGGTCCACGCCTATCTGGACCAAGCCGAAGTACTGACCCGCACCCCGGAGTAACGATCCATGGATGAAAACAACAACACACTCTGGCAAGCCAAGCTCCATGCCCGCCTGCATGATCCGGCCGAAAAGGCCCTCGTGCTCTTGCGCGATCCTGCCGGCCACGAGGGCGGCACCTCCCGCGCGCTGCAACGGCTGCTCGGGCTGAGCGAGCCTGAGACGGATAGTCGTACTCAAGAAGAGACCAGCAACCTGCATCGCAGGCTGTTTCGTCACGGCGTGCCGAAGGCGCTGTATGAGCAGATCCGGCGCGCCGATCACTGGTCGGCGGCGGCGGATCGGCCCCAGTGGCCGATGCAGGAGATCACGGTCACCACCCGCAGCGGTCAGCAGAAGACCCTCAAGGTCGCCGACTGGGCGCAGGTGCGCTGGACCAAGCAGCCGGTGCTGATCCACCCGCTGACCGGCACGGAGCTTGATCTCGGTCGCCACGGCGGGCTGAGCGACACCGATTTCCACGACATCAAGGCGCGCAGCCAGGCGCACTTCGAGCAGTTGACGCTACGCCAAGGCACAGGTCCAGACGCTGAGACCGACTGGCGTCGCACTCTGCTCGCCTATTGGCGTTTTGGCCCAGAAGTCTCTCAGCACGAGGAGAACGACTTCGGCAAGCTCGGTGAGCTTTGGCGGCTGCTGCCGGCCGATACGCGGGTACCCGATCACAGCATCTGGGATCACCTGGATCTGACCTCGGCCTTCGCCGGCGCCTTTGCGGCCGATCCTGACAGCGAAGTCACCCTCTTGGCGTTATCGATTGGTCCGGTGCAGCCCTTCATTGCCGCAGCACGCTCGACCTCGGATCTCTGGGCCGGCTCGCATCTGCTGGCCCGGCTCGCCTGGGAGGCGATGCGACCGGTCTGCGAAGCACTTGGCCCGGACGCGATCCTGTTTCCACGCCTGCGCGGCGTGCCACAAGTCGACCTTTGGTTGCGCGATCAGTGCGGTTTGCCACGCGACTGGTTCGCTGCCTGCGACTGGTCGAAGGGCGGCACCGACAGCAATCCGTTGTTCTCGGCAGCCTTGCCCAATCGGTTCGTCGCGCTGGTACCGCGCGCTCAAGCGCAAGCCCTCGCCGCGCGGGTTGAGCAGCAGGTGCGCACCTGGCTGTTGACGCTTGGCGAGACAGTGCTCCAGCGGTTGCTGGAGACGGTGGGCATGGCTCAGGTGCCTGACCTGTACTGTCATCAGCAGATGCGCGAGCAGCTCGAAGGCTTTCCGGAGGTGCATTGGGCCGCAGTGCCGTTCTCGCTGATGCGTGAGACGACCAAGGATGGCAAGCGGAGTCTGGACACGAGCGCACTATCCGCCGCCATGGCGCCCTTTTTTGGCGTTCAAGCGGATGAGCCAGCCGGCTTTCTGGCTACCCCTGCCTGGCAAGTGCTGCAGCGCGAGACGTGTTGGCAGGATGGGACCACCTTCTTTGCACCCAATCCAGGGGTGCTCTATCCGGCCGTGTACGACCTGGCCGAGCGCGTGCTGGCCGCCGCCAAGGCGGTGCGTCCCTTTGCCCAGACCAAGCAGCGCGGTTGGCGATGCTCGCTCACCGGCGAGACTGAATGGCTCACCACCGACCCGGCTCAGCTGGCATCCTCCTATCGGCAAAACCCCGAGACACTCTGGGCGCGCATCGCGGAATCCCGTCCCGCATGGGCCAAACCGGGCGAGCATCTGGGAGCGCTGCCAGCGATCAAACGGCTCTGGCCGACGTTATTCGCCGAGGAGGTGGATCAGGCACTCGGCACTGACCTGAAGCGCTTCGTCGTCTCCACCCACAGTATGGCGCTTGCCTACCAGCTCGACCGCTGGCTCGAACGTGGCGGCACCCTGGCTGAGGGCTGTCACGATGCCTTCAAGCGTTATCGGCCGGAGCGCGTCGCCTTGCCACAGCGCCTGCTGCGCCGCCACAGCGGCCATGCTTCGGAAGCGCTCTCGGAGGCGAAACGCTTGGCCGGTCTGCTCGAGACGGCCAATGAGCTCGATGATGCCGACGAGGCACAGCGACTCAAAGGCTTGGTGCGTCGCAGCCTCGCCACAGCCACGCCTGGTGACGCGCCGCTCGAAACCTACTATGCGCTGCTGATGATGGATGGCGACCGCATGGGCGCTTGGCTCAGTGGCGAACAGTCAGAGCATGGAAAAAAGTCAGCGATCAGTTATCGCGAGAGCTTCCACCCGCAGGTCCGCAAAGGCTTTGATCAGCGCGCGCAGGGTGAGCCGCTGCTGGCTCGCTATGCCGAACAGCCTCGGGCCTTATCACCGAACCGCCATCTTGCGATCTCAGGAGCGCTCAACGACTTTGCCCTGAGCGTAGTCCGCCATGTGGTCGAGCGCGAATACCTTGGCCGGGTGATCTATGCCGGCGGTGATGACGTGCTCGCCATGCTGCCGGTCGCCGACCTGCTCCCGGCCATGCAACGGTTACGCGAGGCCTACTCCGGACTGAGTACCGAACAGGAGGCGGATGCTCAGACGGGGCTGCGCCTCGGCAGCGGTTTTGCGTGGCTCAATGGCCGTTTACTCCGCATGATGGGCGAGACCGCCACTGCCAGCTGCGGCGCGGTCATCGCCCATCATCAGGCACCGCTCGGCAGCGTGCTGCGCGCACTGCGCGAGGCCGAGGCGAGCGCCAAGCACGCCGGCGGACGCAATGCCTTCTGCCTAACGCTGATCAAACGCTCCGGTGGCATTCGACGCTTCACCGCCAAGTGGGGCGAACCGGTCGCCGTGCTACAGGCGCTGCAGGGTTTCTTGGCTGAGCCTGGCGT
This sequence comes from Lamprobacter sp., assembly GCF_034860625.1. Classification (NCBI taxonomy): domain Bacteria; kingdom Pseudomonadati; phylum Pseudomonadota; class Gammaproteobacteria; order Chromatiales; family Chromatiaceae; genus Lamprobacter; species Lamprobacter sp. Next base: position 172 of record NZ_JAYESN010000188.1, on the reverse strand, counting down.
CTCCCGGCGTGCGGTCTACAACAGCCTGGAATGGCTCAAGGACCTGCCTGAGCCCGGTGGTGACCCGAGCATGCTGGCTGAGTTGCTCGGCTATCAGCTCGCCCGTCAGACTGACCGCAAGTCCATCATCGATCATCACGACGTCCCCGGTCTGGCCCGCCGTTTGGCCCAG
>NZ_JAYESN010000187.1:0-6217 GCF_034860625.1 Lamprobacter sp. | reverse complement strand
GTCGCAGATGTGGTTGGGCAGTCTACTTAGACTATCCCCCCCATCACCTAGCTCCTCTATCTAATCCGGAACTGAAGACTGGGAGCTCGCGAAGTGGGTAAAACCCTTGTAGCGGGCAGAACCAGGCGCACAGTATCGGAAATGATGCAACACCACGTCACACCACGCCGAAGCACCTCCCCCGAGCAAGGTCGGCCGATTCACACTTGCAACTCCGACATCAGATCCCAATGACCAAGAAACGCAGTACAGAATCTACGCAAACCTACGAATTCCGTTTCGTATCCAAGATCCAAAGGCGTACACATCCTACACAAGCCTACGGATTCCGTTTTCGTATCCAAAGGGGACGACGAGACAAGGAAGCAAATCATTGCTAACTTCCAACCCCTCATACTTTTTGACAAGACGAGATTGCAAACTGCCATCTTGGGATACTCCCCGAGTCGAATAGTATTTAGTTTTAAAGGAACGCTTCGTGCCATTCAATCCTTTCAAGCCCTCATTACCTCTTTATTTCTTCTACCATGGCTGCCGTTCCTCCCGCTGCCGTTCCACCCGCGAACCTCGACGAGTGCGGCACCTTTGCCGAATGGTTCTCTCATCCCACCAACGACCACTTTGACGGAACCAACCTTGTTACCGTCGCCGACCCGGCTACGTGGAACGCCGCTACGGTTGGGTATACCGTGTTCAACATGGCCGACGGAGTCCCCCTCGCCTTTGTGGGACTCTTCTACGACGGCGCTCACTTGAATACGGGAACTACACGACTCCTCATGTTCCCCAAGACATTTCCTTCTACTCTACGTGGTGCGACACCCTATGACCGTCGGGTCTATGCCTTCGTAGACGAGGTTGGCGGCGGTACTGCTCCTACGGTCCAGTTCCCGGTAGATGCCTTCACGTTGGCTACCAACAACGCCACCGTTGTACCCTTGGATCCCAATGACCTGGTTACCGACATGAACGCCCACGCTAACGAACTCAACGTGCGACTCGTAGCGGCAGCTGGAACCACGCAAGATGTCTATTGTACTCGCCTTACGTGGGTCCCGCCCCGATACGTGAGCTTGTTGATTGGGCGTCGGCTCACGCCACGCCAAGCCGCCCTCAGTATCCTGCCCGTAATTGTAAATGACGGAGTCTACGCTCAAGTCACCCCTTTCGCGAATTGGTTGATGATGGCTACCTACCCCGACGCCATTAATCCTACGCCATCCTTGATGTTGGCGGCCGACGTCACCGCCCCTGTCCCAAATAGTCACTTCACGGAATGGCGTCAACAATCCCTCAATCGCATCCTTCCTGCGGTATCCGGGTTGCTGGGTGGTGGGGCAGGACCTACATCACGCATTGCCAACATTATGGGTGACCTCCTTCAAGTCCAACGCGAGGTGCGAAATGACGCAACTGCCGCACGCACTGCAGCGGCTGCGCCCAAGTCAGTCGCAGATTTCTTTGGCGACTCCACGACGGACAAACTCATGGCATTGTGCCAAGTACATGCGGCTCACGCTCTGCCCGAAATCTGGATCTCACTCGCGGCGGCCAACGGCAAACGTGAGCGGGAAGTCATCGAATCCCGCTTGCGGGTCACTGCCACGGCACTAGGCGACCCGGAGTTGGCACCCGTGATCACTCCGGATCTGGCCAAGAAGATTGTGAGCGTGCGACTTGAAGGCAGCAACTTGGATGACTTCTCCGACGGTGTCAATCCTTTCCTCATGGTCATCCAGGACTACACTTCTCCTGGCAGTGAGAAGCAATACTTCGACGCTATCTCATTGGCAGCCGACTATGATACATTGGTCGGGGGCACCGCAGCCGCGGATTTGGCGGACATTACGAAGATGCGTACTGCAATCAAGGTACAGATCCCTACCAACTTCGTAACTATGCGTCTTATGCTCCAGGCCTTTACAGTGCTACTAGCTACGCTCCTCGAAGAAACACACGAAGTCGTTCAACAACTCTCGCGTTTCACGACGCAGTTCTTGAATAAGGAACCATTCTACGTCAGCCGGCTTCAGAACGTGGATCCCAAATACGGACCAGCACGACTCCTTCGTTACGTCCAACTACACGTACGAGCTTATTTCGCCGACACTTTGGGGGCGGCCACACCTGCCGTGGCCGCAGCCGTGCCCACTCCCCAGTTCCTCGACCGGCTCCGCGATATGAAGGTGGGGGACATGTCTTGGTTGCCACATCTCCCACAACGCTACTATTCTACGGTTACTCCCAAAAGCGAGCCCAGGGTCGAACCCGAGGACAAACCAGGGAAGGCGCCCAAGAAGGAAGAAGGTGGAACCAAGCGCAAGGCTGTACGCAACACCCAAATGGATGCCCGTTTCGAAGACTTCAAGACGGGTATCTCCAATTCCAAGTTCAACGATGTAATCAAGAAGGTGGGAGCACCTCCCACTGTCAAACGAGGCGGAGATGACATTGCTATGTGCGTCTCTTATCACTTACGTGGTACCTGCTTCGAATCCTGCAGCCGCAAGGCTGACCACGGTCCCCATTCGAAAGACGAGAACGATCAGCTCTACGCTTGGTGCAAGAAGGCCTTTGAATGAAGGCTCGGCGGCAGAAACTTACGCGACCTAGTTTCTCACACGCCACTACTCAAGTCGCTTCCGGCCCCAGTCGCTACCCAATCACAAGCCAATACAAGTAAGGTAGCAACTAAGGGTCTAAGAGGCGTGGGTAGTTCATCACACAAGTCTATCGTCCCGACGGTCGTTCCCACGCAACCACTCATCTTGGCCGACGAACTAGGTAAGTGCGTTGCCCGTGCGGTGGAACTGTACCAGTCCACCAATTCTTTCGAGGACTTCATCCGTGCCTGCCAAGGCCCCAGCGATTTACAATCCAACATCGGTAAACTACCACACCCAGCAGCCACGTTGCTGGACGAGTATCGCACCAACGGTGTCCCATACAAGACTCGAGCCGATAACTGGACCCCTAACCTTCGCAGGGAAGCCCTTCTACGAGGCGCACACCAGTCGGCCTACCAGTACCAGGAATTTGTACGAGAAGAGTTTGTCGACATGATCAAGAAACGTTTCTGGGTAGTACTTCCTGCGGCACTTCTCATGGAGTACGAAGACTTACGCCTGAGCCCATTAGGGGTAGTGCCCCAGCACGAACGACGACCACGAATCATCTGCGACTACACATATTACGGCGTAAACCAGGACACGGCACCCGATGCCCCGCCGGAAGCCATGCAATTTGGGCGCACTCTACGGCGCATACTGCAGAAGCTAGCTGACGCAAACCCAACGTACGGACCCGTATACATGGCCAAATATGACATGTCCGATGGCTTTTATCGACTACAACTCTCCCTGGATTCCATACTACCCCTGGCCGTCATGCTCCCAACCATGAGCCAGGAAGACCCCCTAGTGGCTCTACCGTTAGTAGTTACTATGGGCTGGACTGAGGCTCCTCCCGCCTTCTCAACCACCACCGAAACATCTACCGACCTCGCCAACTGGGAACTAGAAAGCAAGAATTACATTCCACCGCATCATCTAGAACCGCTGGCCGACACTCCCCCACGTGATTACAAGCCCCGTGACGAATCCCGAATGAAGGCATCTGTCGCCTCTCGCACATATGCCTCTAGCCCGGTAGCCTACGTGGATGTATATGTCGACGACGAAATAGGCCTCGCGCAAGGGCCTAAAGCAGCCCGATCAAGGGTAACCCGAGCCATCATGCACTCCATCGACAAGATCATGCGACCGCTCGACCCAACCGACTCGGAGGCCAGAAGAGAACCCATCTCCGTCACAAAATTGGAAAAGGGTGATGGCTTTATGGGCACCAAGAAAACCATCCTTGGGTGGGAATTTGACACGGTCGAAATGACAATCCATTTGTCAGCCCGACGGCGACAACGACTTCACGACATACTCGCCGAACTACCTCGCACCCGAAAACGTATGCCAATCAAGGCCTGGCACAAAGTCTTGGGGGAACTACGGTCCATGTCCCTAGCTCTCCCTGGGAGCAGGGGTCTCTTCAGTGCACTCCAAGTACGCTTTAAGACGGATCAAACTAGAATTCGACTAACCAGGATGGTACATGACTTCCTGGACGATTTCCGCTACGTTGCATCCACTCTGGATGATCGCCCCACGCGCATTTACGAAGTGGTACCCACTTCCCCACACATCGTGGGAACCACGGACGCTTCGGGAATCGGCATGGGGGGAGTTTTCTTCTTGCCCGCACCTTGGGCCACTCCGAATCATCCGGACTACTTTCCTTACCTGTGGCGAGCAGAGTTCCCACCTAACGTGAAGCTACAACTGCTTACCTTCGACAACCCGAAAGGCACCGTCACGAACAGCGACTTGGAATTAACGGGCACCGTCGCCCATCACGACGTCATCGCTACACACTTTGGCGTCGCCGAAACCACTATAGGCACCGCTCACGACAACTATGCCGCCGTTATTTGGAATCGCAAAGGTTCCACCTCCACAACGGGTCCCGCAGCCTATCTTCTGCGGTTACAAGCCCTCCATGCCAGACATCATCGCTACGTACCACTCCACGACTTTATCCCAGGACACCTTAATCGCCTAGCTGACGAAGCCTCACGCCGATTCCACCTCACCAACGACGAGATACTCTCACATTTCGATCAATATTATCCACAGCCGCGAGCTTGGAAACTCTTGACTCTACGGCCCGCGATGCATTCCGCCTTGATCTCCTGCTTGCACAGGAAGAGGGTCGATCCTCCATCAGTGCTTCACGAACCCGTAGCGCAGACAAGTATTGGGGACACTGGTTGGAGTTCTGTGCCTCGCACTCCGTGGATCCCCACGACACCACCAAAGACCTTGTACCGTACCTGCAAGTGTTCGCCCGACGAGTCCGTGATGGACGCCTCTCATCCTCCCGCCGAGCCGTTCGCGCTGACACAGTTTCTGACGCCCTACGAAACGTGGGACAGACGTACGCAAGGTTGGGGACCCCTGACATCCGAAACGACCCCACAGGACGAGTTGACTTGCGCCTCTCCAGACAACTCCGTTTCTACGCCAAAGAAGACGACCCTCCACGACGCGTGAAACCTGTTCCGATCTCCGTAGTCGCAAGCGTCGTCCGTCATGCTTACTCCGACCAAGAACTAGATCCAGCCACTCAAGCCACTGCCGACATGACCTGCCTAGGCTTCTTCTTTCTTTGTCGCCCAGGTGAACACACACTCACTACCGACAACACCCCTTTCACACTGCGCGACGTCACCCTGTATCGCGATAAAGCTGAATACACCTACCAAAACTGTCCACCAGAAGAATACGACAACGCAACCTCGGTCGCCCTTACTTTCACCACACAAAAGAACGGGGTCAAAAACGAGATTATTCGCAATGGCTCCACAGGGGACCCCCTCGTTTGTCCAGTTCGCACGGCAGCCCGCCTACTAGCCTACCACCATAGCCACAACAGCCCACCAGATACACCGCTGTGCGCCTTCTACGACAACGACCTGCTGTGTCACGTCCGCGCTAAGCATATAACCCAAGCACTACGGTCCGAATTGACTCTGCTATTGGCCAATGGCATGCGGCTCAACATTCTACCACACGAAATCGACGCTAGATCCCTCCGCTCCGGTGGGGCCACCGCCATGCTCTGTGCCAAGATTGACAAGGACCTCACCCAACTACAAGGCCGTTGGAAATCCGACGCCATGATTCGATATCTCCACATTTCCGCGGCCCCCATCGTCAATTCCTTTGCCCGAAAAATGTTCAAAGCCGGAAATTTCTCTTTCTTTCCACAACTCTACGACCACTACGACGGCTACGCCTACACCTTTGATGATCCTGATCCCACCGACATCGCCGCTACTACAGCCCCAGCCGATCTATCTCAACATCATCCACCTTTACTTATCCACACCCCTCCTTCCTCCGACTCCGACTCCGCCGATGATGCGTCAGCCCAGGCCTCTCACGCTTCCCCCACGTCGCACGCCGCCTCCATTAGTGCTGCGGATACCCACACTCGTCAGTCCAGCCAGTCCCGCCTGTCCACCTCGTTTGCCTCCCAAGACGATCCCAACGATTCTTCCTGGCACCCGTCTGACTCTGACTCTTAATTATCCCACCCTCCCACCCTTATGGGGCTATGGGCACTGGGGATTCGGAAGCTCCGAAACGAGCCTTCCTTTTCCCCG
>NZ_JAYESN010000186.1:0-6236 GCF_034860625.1 Lamprobacter sp. | reverse complement strand
CTACATCCTTCAATCAGGACATTGGTGACTGGGATACTTCCAATGTCACTGATATGAGAGGAATGTTTTACGAAGCTGAAAAGTTCGATCAAGACCTCTCTAACTGGAATACCCCGTTAATTTCAGAGCCACCTGAAGGCTTTGCCCCTCACCTAGACCAATCAAAGTGGCCTGCGGGCTGGTTCATCAACTCAAATCAACTGTCAGAAAACGCCTCCAGTCACGCTGAACTCACCTCAGCAGAAGCGTTCGACAGCGATGCACTCAGCCTCATCGGCTTGAACGACACCGGTGATTTCTTCGCATAATAGCGGAAACGCCCAACCCAGCTTACACCGCGCCGTCAAACGCGCGGTGTGTCTGAATACTCTCTTACCAAGAGAGAGTCACTCCCCCCGCGTCGCTCACTCCAATGGGTCATCTTTACCACAAGACCCCCAAGCGACCACTAAGCACGCCGGTGCTCCGTCAGGCTCGACCGCGACCCTCTGACGATCCCCTCCCGAGACATCCCGCCCTCATTCTTCATCGCTCCTTCTTCTCTGTGCTCTTCCTCAGCCTGCAGTCAACCAGAATTCAGCACTGTACTACTGAGATGAAGCAACACCCCTGTTGCTTCATTCACCCTTGATCACACGATTCTGGAGGAAGAACATCATGTCTGTTTCATGTCCGAACTGTGGCTCACCGCGCGTCATGACCCGCGATTTAGGTCGCAAGATTGGTGGTACCACGGGCAGCGTCGCTGGCTCAGCCGCTGGTGTGGCGGGCGCGCTCCATGGCGGGCGAACGGGTGCGTCCCTGGGACTCGCGTTCGCTGGACCCGTTGGTGGCGGTGTCGGTGGCCTCGCTGGGGCCATCCTGGGCGGGTTGACCGGTGGTGTGGCGGGTGGCGTCGAGCGCCTGGTTCTGACCCTGAGCCAAGGACAAGTCGATATCCAACTGATCCCCAAGGCCGCGCGGGAGATCAGCACCAAGGCGTACGTCGCCCGCCTGCGCCGCGCCATCGCCAAGCAGCAACCGCCTGGCGGCAAGGTCATGGTCAAACAGATGCCGATCAAGGGTATTCACGGCCTGCGTGCCTCGGATGTGATCGTCCAGGTTCGCGGGCAAGACATGGACACCCTGGCCGAGCTTGCGAGCAAGACCCAGAAGCAGATCCGCAACCTGGATGCCTTCGAGAATGTCTTCGTCTCCGTCGATCTGAGCAAGCCCGAGTATCAGGTCCGGGTGGATCGCGTCAAAGCCGCCGCGCTCGGTGTGTCGGTGGCGGATGTCGCGACCTCCCTGCACACGCTGATCACCGGAGCGGTCGCCACGCGCTACCGTCAGGGCAGTGAATACTACGCCATTCGCCTAATCGTGCCGGAGGCGCGCTTGACCTCCAGACAGACGATCGAGGATCTACCGCTGACCTTGGCCGCGGGCAAGGTGCTGCGCTTGCGCGACATCGCGACGGTGACGTTGGGCGCCGGGCCAGTGGAGATCATCCGCGAGAATCAGATCAGGCAGGTGACCGTCGAGGCGGATAGCGTCGGTCAGGATCTGGCCGGTGCCGTGCGCGAACTGCGCCAGGCGCTGAACCGCATCGAGCGACCAGCCGGCTATCAGTTCGCGCTCAGCGGCAGTGCGGAGATGATGGCCGAGATGACGGAGACCGTCTTGGCCGTGCTGGCCTTCGCGCTGTTCTTCTCGTTCATCGTGCTGACGGTTCAGTTCAACAGCCTTAAACTGCCAGGACTAATTCTGGGGACGGTTCCGGTCAGTCTGGCCGGGGTGGTGTATTTGCTGGCGCTGACCCAAATCCCGCTGGGCGCCACGGTCATTATCGGCGTCCTGGTCGTGGTGGCGGCGACGGTCAACGACGGCGTCTTGCTGTTGACCTATGCCAACGAGCTGGCGCAGCGGCAGGCCTGCTCACCCCAACAGGCGGTTCTCGATGCCGCCCGACTGCGGCTGCGGCCTCGGGTCATGACCACAGTGACGACCACCATCGGCTTCCTACCGCTGGCGCTCAACCTGGGCGAAGGCGGGGACATGCTGCAACCCATGGCAGTCGCGGCCATCGGCGGCTTGGGGATGGAAATGCTGGTCGCCTTGTTCCTGATGCCCGGTCTGTATGTGATCGCAAACCGACAGCCGGCACGCGCATCAAGCGCCCACGACCGGCGTCATCACCCGGTGCAGGCTGGTTGAGCAGGCGACGGCCCCGGTTCATGAACCTCACCAACTCCCAGATACTCGAGGAGAGGGAATGCAAATGACGCATGACAGGCCCGACGCCATCGTCGTCGAGGGCCTCACCAAGGGCTTCGACAGGGTCGAGGCCGTCGCGGGGATCGCGTTTCGCGTGCACCAGGGCGAGCTGTTCGGCTTTCTCGGCCCCAACGGCGCCGGCAAGAGCACGACGATCAATCTGCTTACCGGGCTGGCGCGCCCGGATGCCGGGTCGATCCGTTTGGGTGGCATCGACTGCACGCGCCGAGCCCGCGCGGCCCAGCACCTGATCGGTGTGGTGCCGGATGAAAGCAATCTCTACCCCGAGCTCAGCGGCCGTGACAATCTCAGCTTCTGCGGCGCCCTCTATGGTCTGCCGAAGCGCGAGCGCAAGGCCCGGGCGCGCGAACTGCTCGAAGCCTTTGGCCTCAGTGAAGCAGCAGGACGCAAGTTCGGCGGCTACTCCAAGGGGATGAAGCGCCGGCTCACCATCGCTGCCGGCATTATCCACCGACCCCAGATCCTGTTCCTGGACGAGCCGACCACCGGCCTCGATGTGGCCAGCGCCCGCCAGTTGCGCCAGCTTATCACCGAGCTGCACCGCGCTGGCACCACCATCTTCCTGACCACCCATTACATCGAGGAGGCAGAGCGGCTGTGTGAGCGCATCGCCTTCATCGTCTCCGGCCAGATCGTGCGGATCGACTCGATTGCACAACTGCTCGAGCCGCTGCAAGACCGGCAGCGAGTGCGGATCACCAGCCGCGCTGGACTGAACGACGTGCCGGGCGGGCTGAACACGGCCTTTCCCGAGCTGGACTTCAGTTGCCCGGAGCCCGGTGTGCTCCAGGCAGAGACCGAGGCCGGCGCGGCACTGCGCGTGGGCGCTATCGTGCGCTGGCTTGAGGAACAGGGGATCGAGGTGCTCGAGGCACGCCGATTGCGCCCATCGCTGGAAGAGGTCTTCGTGCGCGTCACGGGTATCGCGACCGACGCCATGCGTCAGGAGCGCGAGCGCGCGGGAGGTGGCCAATGAATCATGCCGCGATGGAAAGGGGCGGACGCACCCGCTGGCGCCCTTGGGCAACCGCCTTCTGGGGCATCCTGCGCAAAGACATGCGCACCTACTACCTCAAGCCCCCCAACATCAGTTGGGGCCTGCTCTTTCCACTGGTCTGGACCGGCATGTTCTTCATCCGCTCCGGCGGCGTCGAGGATATCCGCTCGCTGCTGCCTGGTGTGGTGGCGATCGCCATCCTGTTCGGTACGACCTCGATGCTGGCGATCACGGTCACCTTCGAGAAAAAGGGCCGCTCCTTCGAGCGGCTGCTGCTCGCCCCGATCCCACTGGAGCTGCTGATGCTGGCCAAGACCAGCGGCGCGATCCTGTTCGGCGTCGCCAACGCCTGCGTGCCCATCATTCTGGCAGCCTTCCTGGTCGATCTCACGCCAGTGGCGTGGGGCTGGTTCGCGGTGGCGGTCGTCTTGATCGCGGTGGTCTCGACCTTTCTCGGGCTGTTCGTGGCCGTGGCCGTCACCGAGGTGTTCGAGGCCCAGACGCTATCGAACTTCTTTCGTTTCCCGATGATTTTTCTCTGCGGCCTATTCTTTCCGATTGCGGATCTGCCGCTGCTGCTGCAGCCGCTCGCCTGGCTCCTACCCCTGAGCTACGGCGCGGATGCGCTGCATGGCGCGGTGCATGGCGGCAACAGTCTGCCCCTCGCGCTCGATCTGGGCATCCTCTGCGTCTATGGCGTCGGCTTGTTTCTGTTCAGTCTGTTCAGCATCCGACGGCGCTGGATCAGCTAAATGACAGGCGACGCATTGCGCCATGACCTCGGCTGAGGATCGGCTTCGCAGACTTGTTGCGTTGCTGTGATACCTCCTGAGTGTCAGCGTTCATCCAAGCGCGTCTCCCTGACCTTGTGCACCTGAGTTGGCGCTCCCGCCTCGTGTGGCTCAGGCGCATCGGCCCATTGCCGGCGGTTGATCGCATACTCGGTCACTTTTCCGACGAAAGGCAGCAGCAACATGCCGTCGAGCCGATCGACGCGCCGGGGCTCGCGATGCTGGCGGATGCCGATAGTCATGCCCTGCTGGCCGGCGCGCGGCTGGGCACGGTAGGTGCCGAGCAGCCAGTCCCACCAGGAGAGGTTGAAGCCAAAGTTGGAGTTGGTCTCGTCGTCCTCGATCGAGTGATGCACCCGATGCATGTCCGGGGTCACGACCAGCCAGCGCAACGGGCGATCGACCCAGGCCGGTAGCGCGATGTTGGCGTGGTTGAACATCGCCATCGCGTTGAGGATGACCTCGAACAGGATCACCGCGACGATGGGCGGGCCGAGCGCGGCGATCACCGCAAACTTGATCAGCATCGACAGGATGATCTCGAGCGGATGGAAGCGCGCGCCCGTGGTCAGATCGTAATCGAGATCCGCATGGTGGACCCGATGCAGCCGCCACAGCGCTGGCACCGCATGGAAGAGCACATGCTGTACCCAGATGGCGAAGTCGAGCACCAGCAGCGCGAGCAGCAGCTCGAGCCAAAACGGCCAGGCCAGCGCATTGAGCAGCCCCCAGCCGGCACTGTTGACAGACAGCGCCATGCCGACCGCGGCGGCCGGGAACAGCAGTCGCAGCAGCACCGTGTTCAACACCACCAGGCCAATGTTGCTGCTCCAGCGCTGCACGCGGGTCAGCATCCGCGCGCGCGAGGGCGCGATGACCTCCCAGATCGCCATCAGCGCAAACACACCGAGGAAGAAGCCGAGGCGGATCATCGCCTCGTGGGTTTGGATGAAACTGTCCATCGTGCAGCGTCTCTCCGCCTTGGGGTCAGCTGGGGCCGAAGCCCGGGTTGATGAGGGAAGAAGCTTGACAGATCGCAATCCTTTGATCAACGATTAGGTTGAACGTCTCGATCTTTTCACGCATCCACCGGAGGCCGCCATGCATCGCACGCTGCTCCGCGCCCTCGGCGCCCTGCTGCTCGTCGGCGCGGTGGCGACCGCCCTGCTCTACCGCGATCGGCTCGACCTGGCGGCACTGGAGGCCTGGGTCAGCGGCGCTGGTGCCGCGGCACCGCTGATCTTCATCGGACTCTATGCGCTGGCAACGGTGCTGTTCCTGCCCGGTGCGGTGCTGACGCTGGCCGGTGGCGCCCTGTTCGGCCCACTCTGGGGCACGCTCTATAACCTGATCGGGGCCACGCTCGGCGCCAGCTTGGCGTTTCTGATTGCGCGCCATCTCGCCGGCGACTGGGTCCAGGCACGCGCCAAGGGCCTTCTTGCGCGGCTGATCCAGGGTGTCGAGGCCGAGGGCTGGCGCTTCGTCGCCTTCACCCGGCTGGTGCCGCTGTTCCCGTTCAACCTGCTCAACTATGCGCTGGGCCTGACCCGCATCCGGCTCTTGCCCTATCTGCTGGCGACCCTGGTGTTCATGCTGCCGGGGGCCCTGGCCTATACCTACCTGGGCTTCGCTGGCCGCGAGGCGATGGCCGGCAGCGAGGGGCTGATCCGCAACGGCCTGATCGCGCTGGCGTTGCTGGCCGCGGTGGCCTTCCTGCCGCGGCTGATCGCGCGGCTGCGTCAGCGGCAGGCCGGCGCAGACAGACCGCGAGAAAGCCACCCAGGTTCGGTCTGACTCGACCTCCATCGCGCTTGGTTTACCGCTCGTCCAGGCAGTGCTCCAGGATCAGCGCCTGCAGATCCGCAAGCGATTCGCAGGCGGCAATGGCCGTCGCGTCGGCGCAGAGCAACAGCCGACCTTCGCACCAACGAAAGATCGCCGGCAGAGGCGCCTGTGCATCGGGGAAGCGCGCGCGAAACTGATCGCGATGCAGGAACTCGCAAGGCGCGTCCAGGGACTCGATGAAGCAACGCCATTCGGCACGCTCGCTCAGCAGGCCATGAGTGATGGCGCACAGGTCGCAAGCATAGGTCGCGGGTGAGAAAAGCTTGTGGCCAATGTCGGCCATTGTGTTGAAGAGGCCGCTATCGGCGTTGTAGACGAAGACCAGC